>CBDUOG010000056.1:0-12768 GCA_965368785.1 uncultured Gammaproteobacteria bacterium
GGCGGCGAAAACGGTCGATCGAATCATCGACGTATTCCCGGCCGGTGAAAAGCCGATGGTGCGCTCGATGTTGTCCGAGTCGTTGCGCGCGGTTATTTCGCAGGCGCTGCTGAAGAAAGTTGGCGGTGGCCGTACCGCTGCATGGGAAATCATGATCGGCACCCCGGCGATCCGTAACCTGATTCGCGAAGATAAAGTGGCACAGATGTATTCATCGATTCAGACCGGTCAGCAATACGGCATGATGACCTTGGATCAACATTTGCAAGACTTGGTCAAGCGCGGCCTGGTGACGCGCCAGCAAGCAATGGGCTACGCCAAAGATAAGCGTCTTTTTGAGTAAGGCGTCGCGGAAAATACGTATCGGAATAGCTGTGCTTTTGATCCAGTCAAAGTACGCTGTCCGCATCAGCAACATTTGAGGTTTGCATTATGAGCACCGTAGACTTTTCGTCATTTCTCAAATTGATGGCCCATAAAAAGGCCTCTGACATGTTTATCACTGCCGGTGTCGCGCCGTCGTTGAAAATCAACGGCAAGATCTCGCCAATTACCCAGCAGCCGCTGACCCCGCAGCAAAGTCGCGATCTGGTGCTGAACGTGATGAATCCTTCGCAGCGCGAAGAGTTCGAAAAAACTCACGAATGTAACTTCGCAATCGGCGTATCTGGCGTGGGCCGTTTCCGCGTCAGTTGCTTCTATCAGCGTAACCAGGTCGGCATGGTGTTGCGCCGGATCGAAACCAAAATCCCAACCATCGAAGAGCTCAGCTTGCCGCCGGTGATTAAAACCCTGGCAATGACCAAGCGCGGCATCATCATCTTTGTGGGCGCTACCGGTACCGGTAAGTCGACGTCGCTGGCTGCGATGATCGGTTATCGCAACGTCAACTCGACCGGCCATATCATCACCATTGAAGACCCGATTGAGTTCGTCCACAAGCACGAGGGCTGCATCATCACCCAGCGCGAAGTCGGCATTGATACCGATAGCTGGGATGCGGCATTGAAGAACACACTGCGTCAGGCACCCGACGTCATCATGATTGGTGAGGTGCGAACCCGCGAAGGTATGGATCACGCGATCGCCTTTGCCGAAACCGGTCACCTGGTGTTGTGTACTTTGCATGCCAACAACGCCAACCAGGCGATGGACCGCATCATCAACTTCTTCCCGGACGATCGCCGCAATCAGCTGCTGATGGATCTGTCGATGAACCTCAAGGGTGTCGTCGCGCAGCAGTTAATTCCGACCCCGGACGGCAAGGGCCGCCGTTGTGCGATGGAAATTCTGTTGGGTACGCCGCTGGTGCAGGATTATATCCGTGACGGTGAAATCCATAAGATCAAAGACGTCATGAAAGAGTCGGTCAATCTGGGTATGAAGACCTTTGATCAGGCCTTGTTTGAGTTGTATCAGGCCGGCGAAATTTCCTATGAAGATGCGCTGCGCTACGCCGACTCAACCAACGAAGTACGCCTGAAGATCAAGCTGGCTCAAGGCGGCGATGCCAAAACCCTTTCGCAGGGTATGGACGGCGTGGAGCTGTCCGAAGCTAAGTAAGTGTCTCCGTACACGAGTTGCTCAAATGCCGCCTTTATCAGGCGGCTTTTTATTGGGTTCAGGAAGTGGGCAAACAGCCTCAAACGAGGCTGCCAACGATGGGTGCGCGACTGCATTATTTGCCCGGACCGCCTACCGATCATTTGTGAAAACGTTAAGTATATTTAACAAATGGCGCGCGTAATGGCGCCTATAGCAATGTTTGCGTTAAAAAATGGTTATGCCTGCATTTTTTTATTGTTAACTGTGATCGGAGTCGATATAAAAGATAAGTCCGTATTTAGCGGGCAGAAATGGGCGAATTGGGGAACAAATCGCCTTAAACAATACTTATTTGGGGATTCAACTTATGTCTAAGAAACATCACCTTCACCGGGTGATGCGACGCAGTGCTTTGAGCCTAGCTCTGGGCCTGTGTTTTGCATCCGGTGCATTTGCCCAGTCAAATACGGCAGGTTCCATCAATGGTTCGGCCGGTGCGGGCGAAACCGTAACGATCACTAACGAAGCCACAGGATTTAGTCGCGAAGTTACCGTTGGATCTGACGGTAGTTTCCGCGTCTCGTCACTCCCGGTAGGCACTTACAAAGTGTCTAGTGGTGGAGAGGTTCGGGAAGTTTCGGTGTCAGTAGGTACCGGCGCTAACGTTAATTTCCTTGCAGACGCCACTACTTTGGCCGCTATGCGTGTCACTGGTACCGGCGTTTCTCCGATCGATATGACGTCGGTTGAGTCTACAACAATCCTGACCGAAGCATTGCTGGATGAAATTCCGGTTGCGCGAAATGTTACCGCGGTGACCCTGTTAGCACCGGGTACTACTCAGGGTGATGCAGCGTTCGGAAACCTCGCATCCTTCGGTGGTGCTTCGGTTGGTGAGAACGCGTATTACATTAATGGTTTCAACGTGACCAACTTCCGTAATGGCTTGGGTGGTTCGACGGTGCCGTTTGAGTTCTATCAAGAATTCCAGGTAAAAACTGGCGGATATGGCGCGGAGTTCGGGCGGTCAACCGGCGGTGTTGTTAATACCGTGACTAAGCGTGGTACCAATGAGTTCAAGGCTGGCGTAAATACTTACTACGTACCCGGCGGCTCAGCAGAAAACTCTCCGTGCACCTATGTGCCGGATGGGGCAGGCGGATTTACTCAGGTAGGCTATTCATGCTTGACCGAACGCGGCGATCAATACGAAGCTAATGTGCACGCTTCCGGCGCGATTATTAAAGACCGTCTGTTTTTCTACGGTATCTATAACGTCCGTGATTACGGATTCCAATACTTCGACGGAAATGCTAATCAAACACGTGATAACACAGATCCGTTCTGGGGCGTC
Source organism: uncultured Gammaproteobacteria bacterium (assembly GCA_965368785.1). Classification (GTDB taxonomy): domain Bacteria; phylum Pseudomonadota; class Gammaproteobacteria; order Xanthomonadales; family Xanthomonadaceae; genus Silanimonas. Next base: position 2,900 of record CBDUOG010000056.1, read on the forward strand.
AAGTTAGACTGGGCGATTACCGACAATCACTTCCTTGAATACACCGGATTTTCCGATGAAACATCGATTGTTGATATCGACCAGGTCTCCGGTGGCGGCGCAACTTTTGATCGTGGCGGTCGCAACGACATCTTTAAGTACACAGGCTACTTGACCGATAACTTCACCGTTTCAGCATTGTGGGGTAAGGGCGAGTACAACCTGACTGACCGCGGTGATGGCGACGCTTGCCCGTTCGTTTACGACGGCCGCAGCGGTTCTTTAATTCCGCTGGGCTGTTGGACGAATTCATTGCCGTCACAGGCAAGTGATTCGCGTGAGGCAAAGCGCTTGGATATGGAGTGGGTTCTCAACAACCATCGCCTGCGTTTCGGTCTGGATCGCGAAGAGAACAACTCGCAGGATCTGAGCCAGTACTCCGGTGGCGCCTACTATCGCTACTATGCAGCTGGAGCGTTACCTGAGCGCGTCCGTGTTCGTTATTACTTCAATGGTGGTAGTTTCGACGTCAACTCTGAGGCGTTCTACTTAGAAGACAACTGGCAGGTCAGTGACAATGTGTTGCTGTCTCTTGGTGTCCGTAACGAGCAATTTGAAAATAAGAATGGCTTGGGTGAGACCTTTATCGAAATCAAAGATCAATGGGCGCCGCGATTGGGTCTGAGTTGGGATATTGATGGCGATGGCAGCAAAAAGTTCTTCTCAAGCTACGGTCGCTACCACTTGCCGGTTGCATCGAACACCAATGTGCGTTTGGCTGGTGGCGAAACATTCACTGAGCAATACTTCACCTTCAGTGCAATTGACCCGACTACTGGCGCTCCAACCCTCGGAACCGCATTGGGTCCGGTCACAGTGTTCGGTGATGGTTCGATTTCTGACCCGCGTCAGATTGTTGATCAGAACATCAAGCCCATGTACCAGGATGAGTTTATCCTCGGCTATCAAATGGAGCTCGGTGGCGGTTGGACTGGTGGCGTTCGTGCCATTCATCGCGATCTGAAGAGCACAATCGAAGACGTTGCGATTGACGCTGCTCTGAATGCCTATGCCGCCGCCAATGGCTTCCCCGGTTTTAGCGCAGGTGGCTTTGATTACTACGTACTCACAAACCCCGGCAACGACATGGAAGTTTGGGTCGATTTGGACGGCGACAGCGTTTTGGAGCAGGTCAATTTGACTGCCGCACAATTGGGCTATCCGGCGTCGGAGCGTTACTACAATGCAATGGAGTTCTTCTTTGAGAAGAGCTTTAATGATAAGTGGTTCCTGCAAGGTTCATACACCTTGGCCCACAGCTACGGTAACAATGAAGGCTACGTGCGTTCTGACAATGGTCAAGACGATGCTGGTTTGACGACTTTGTTCGACCAACCCGGCTTGGTTGACGGTGCCTATGGTGATCTGCCGAATGACGTGCGTCATCAGATCAAAGTATTCGGTGCGTACAAGTTCAACGAAGAATGGACTGTCTCGGCTAACTTCCTGTGGAAGTCCGGCCGCCCGATCAACTGCTTTGGTAACCATCCTACGGATGTCTTTGCAGAAGCTTACGGCTCCGCCTCCTTCTATTGCGGCGGCAACTTAGTGCCACGCGCCTCATTGGGCCGGACACCGAATCGTCACCAGCTTGACCTGGGTGTCGAGTATCGCCCGGAAGCCCTGGACGGCCGCTTCGCGGTTAAAGCTGACGTAGTTAACGTGTTCAATTTGGACACGGTCACTGAGGTGTCTGAAATTGGTGAAGATGATCATGATCCGGCGAGCTTCCCGCTGCCGCGTTTCCTGACGCCAACTGCTTACCAGCAGCCGCGCTATGTTCGTATTGCATTGTCGTATGAGTGGTAATTGGTAATCTCTCTGTCACAACATTTGGCCGCCTTCGGGCGGCCTTTTTTTTGTGTATTGCTGAGCCGTAATTTCCTGTGTAGTGTGGGCGTATAGGTTCGATCTGCACTGCGAAAGGGGTCTTGGCAGCAGAGACGGCAATCAGGGAGTCGGTATGCGCACATGGAACGTGGCTTTATTCGCGGTGTTTTTCACATCATTTCTCGCGGCAGTTTCGCTGCGCGCCGAACAGGCCCCGCCGGGTGTCGGTGATTTTCCGCCGACCACTTCCGGCAAAGATTTTAATGGCGATGAGTTCGACCTTGAGGAACTCAAGGGCCGGGTAGTGATCGTCACGTTCTGGGCGACCTGGTGTGCGCCGTGTATTAAAGAGTTGGATCGGCTCAATCAAATTGCTGAGAGGGTGGGGACCGAACGCCTGCAGGTAATCGCCATTAATTTTAAAGAGGATCGACGCCTCGCAGCTCGCCTTATCCGACAGGTGCCGGACACTAAGATTCGGTTTGTGTATGATCCGATTGGTCGGCTTTCCAAGCCGTACCGGGTAAAGACCCTGCCGCGCATGTACATCCTTGACCATGAAGGTCGAATCGCCAGAGTGCATGAAGGCTATAGGGAGGAAGGTCTGCCGGAAATCATCAAAGAAATTATTGCGGCATTACAGAAATCAGAAGAGGCAGCTATTGCCAGACGGGCGACTGAAGCCCCGCAAGCGGTGCCGGAGTAACTCAGGCGGGATATTTTTTGCGCATTGCCTGTACTGAGTGCTCAATCATCTCGAGTAAAACCGCCTGATCGATATCTTCCAGATGTTTGATGTACAGGCACGACTTGCCGACTTTATGCGGGCCGAGCTTTTTGAGCTGTTTTTGTAAGGCGCTAAAGCCATTAACCAGATACACGCTCAGCGCTTGTTTGCGCGGTGAAAAGCCGGTGATGAAAAAATCACCTTTGCGGCCAGAGTCATAGCGGTAATGGTACGTGCCAAACCCGACTATCGCGCTGCCCCACATAACGGGCTTGGCCCCGCTGATCTGCGCCATATGCTTGCTTAGCCACTTACATTCCTTGCGTCGTTGCGGATCGTCAATCGCATTCAGGAATTTTGAAACGCTGAGCTTGCCGGCTTGAGTTTTGTTGGTTGCTTTAGCCATTACATTAACGGCCGCGAGAATAGCGCGTCGGAGAAAAACCGCTGACCTCGTAGAACAGCTCGACAGGTTGCGGCTGATTATCACGAATGCGCACAATCGCTGCGCCCTTCAGGCCTTCGATAAAGCGCTTTTCATCTTCAATGAAGTAGGCCGGTTCAGTACCCGTGCTGGAAATGGTTCCGTCAAACTCCTGCGCGGCTTTGGCGTCGAACTGGATGGTGAATTTGCATGGGTCCACGCATTTAAAGTTGCCCTGACGGGAAACCAGATAAAAGCTCTCGCCCCATTGCGGATGGCGGCGCAGAATCAGACGGACCCGGGGTGATTCTTTGCTCGCTTCACCCTCGATACTATTGTAAATATCTGCCGTTTTTTGCGGAGTGGACTCACCATCGACCCATTCGATTTGATAGGTCCACAGGTTTTCCATGCGTTGCCGGATTGTTTGCAACCGTGCCTTCTCAAGCATCGATTCCATCAGTGCTTTCATATTCGTTGCCGCGTCCGAGCGCGGTGCATCGTTCTGAATCGCCTGAGCCTGGACGATTGCCAAATGCCAGTTTTCTTCTTTAACCGCGCGATCAAAACTTTCCAGCAGGATTTCGGCGCGACGCTCGTGTTCCGCCTTGATCTGTGCGGCGCGCTCTTCGGCGCTGGGACCGCAGCCGCTAAGCGTGCTGACCAACAGGAGCATCAATAAGGGTGTGTGGAATTTCATAGTTGGATGCGATGCAAAGTACGGTTATCAGCCTAAGGCTTTCCGGCCCAAAATGCATCTGTTCACCTATGCCGCGCACGGCTGGGTACACTATAGCTATGCCAAGCAACGAATATCTATCCAATCAACTACTTATCGCCATGCCCAGCATGGATGACGGCAACTTTGCCCGTTCGGTCACTTTGTTGTGTCAGCACAACGATGAGGGCGCTATGGGCCTGATTATTAATCGTGCGACCGATTTCACGATGCGCGAACTCTTTTCGCAGCTCGAATTGGAATGTACCGATGAGCAGCTCAATGATCAGCCCGTGCTCTGGGGTGGCCCGGTGCAAACCGACCGGGGCTTTGTACTGCATCGCGATCTGCGCGATTGGCCGTCGACTTTACGCTTTGGTTCGGGACTGGCGGTGACCACTTCTAAAGAAGTATTAGTGTCGCTGGCCCAGGGCGATGGCCCGAAGAATCCGCTGATTATGCTCGGGTATGCCGGCTGGGAAGTCGGTCAGCTCGAGCAGGAGTTGGTTGAGAATTCGTGGTTAAACGCGCCGGTCAATGATGCCTTGTTATTTGAAACGCCTTACGAGTTGCGCTGGCAAGCCGCGGCGCGTCAGTTGGGGATTGATATCCAGAATATGACGGACTATTCCGGTCACGCATGAGTGTACGTACTGCGCTGAGTTTTGATGTGGGCGGCCGGCGCATCGGCGTTGCCGTGGGCAACACATTATCGGGAACTGCGCGCGAACTGGCGGTCATTCTGGTGCGCGATCAGGTGCCTGACTGGGCGCTATTTGATCGTCTGGTGCGTGAATGGCGGCCCGATGTGCTGGTTGTCGGCGATCCGATTGAAGCTGCCGATGCCTTAGCCGAAGGGGTTATAAAAGATATTGAACTGATGCAGCCTGCCCGGCAGTTTGCCCACCGGTTTGCACAGATGGCGGCAAAACGCTGCGGTATTCAGCCGATTTTGGTCGATGAGCGACATAGCTCGAAAGAGGCCGCAGCGCGTTTTGCGATGGCTCGGCGCGAAGGCGGGCGTCGGCGCAAGGATGCCGCGCAGCTTGATGCCGGTGCTGCGGTCATTATTTTGGAGCGCTGGCTAAGTCAGGGTGCTTTTTCGGATAATGAGCCAAGCCTGAGGGAATGACGCAATGAAAGCCAAGCATCTGCTGAGTCTGAAAGAACTCGGCCATGACCAGATAACCGAGTTATTGCGACAGGCGCAGATTTTTGCGGACCCATTCGCCCAGCGAAACGATTTTCGCCGACGTCTGGCCGGCAAAGCCATTTGCAATCTGTTTTTCGAGCCATCCACGCGTACCCGCAGCAGTTTCGAGTTGGCCGGCAAGCGATTGGGTGCCGATGTGCTCAATTTTGAGGGTTCATCGTCTTCGTTGAAAAAAGGCGAGACCGCTCTGGATACATTCAAAACCCTGGAAGCGATGGGCGTTGATGTATTTGTCATCCGCCATGCCGAAGACGGCGCGGTTGCGCAGTTGGCTGAGCATGCCAAGCCGACAACCCGGGTCATCAATGCCGGCGATGGACGCAGTGCGCACCCGACTCAGGGTCTGTTGGACATGCTGACGATTCGACAGAACACACGCAAAGAATTTCAAAGCTTAAGCGTGTTACTGGTCGGTGACATCCGGCACTCGCGGGTTGCCCGTTCCGATCTTCAAGCGCTGCATACTTTAGGTGTCAATGACCTGCGGGTGTGTGGGCCGAAGTCCTTAATGCCGGATGCTTCTGAGCTGTTTAGCGCACCTGTGTTTGATTCCTTTGATCAGGCGATTGAAGGTGTCGACGTGGTGATCATGCTGCGCTTGCAACGCGAACGCATGGAGGAGGGCCTGGTGGACTCGCTGGAAACCTATTATCAGGAGTGGGGCTTAGATACGCGCCGTTTAGCCATGGCCAGCAAGGACGCAATTGTTATGCACCCGGGGCCGATGAATCGTGGTGTTGAAATTGCTGCAGACGTTGCCGATGGCCGGCAATCCGTTATTTTACAGCAGGTCGCCAACGGTGTCGCGATGCGCATGGCCGTATTGGCCGCGTTTAGCTAGCTCAGCCGAGCAGTATTGCGGTTCCCAAACCCAGAAAGCTCAAAAAGCCCACCACGTCGGTGACTGTGGTGAGTACGACACCGCCGGCCAGCGCCGGGTCAATGTTCAGACGCCGCAGCAACAAAGGTACGGTGACACCGGCGAGTGCTGCGGCGAATAAGTTAATGATCATCGCAGCGGCGATTACCGCGCCCAATGCCGGGTCCTTAAACCAGATCCACGACAAAACACCAACGACCACGGCCCATATGGCGCCGTTCAACAATCCGACCAGCGATTCTTTGAGCAGCAGCGCATTAAAGTTACTCGAGCCCACCTGGCCCAGGGCTAAGCCGCGCACCATTAAGGTGAGTACCTGGGTGCCGGCAACGCCGCCCATGCTCGCCACAATCGGCATTAATACCGCAAGGGCCACAATTTTTTCCAGGGTGTCTTGAAACTGACCAATTACCCAGGATGCTAAGAACGCGGTCATTAGATTGATGCCCAGCCACAGCGCGCGGCGTCGTGCGGCTCGCGGCACCGGGCTAAACAGGTCTTCGTCTTCATCCAGACCGGCCGCACCCAAGACCTGGTGCTCTGCCTGATCACGAATAATGTCGACCACGTCATCGATGGTGATGCGGCCGAGCAAAATATTGCTTTCATCGACGACGGGTGCCGAAATCCAGTCATGATCGGAAAATTGCCGGGCGACATCGTCGGCATCGGTGTCTACGTCGATTGCCGAATGATCGTCATCAATCAATTGATTAATCGGAGTCAGCGGTTCATTGGTCAGCATCGCGGCAATCGACACCCGGCCCAGATATTGGTGACGCCGATTAACCACATACAGATGATCGGTATTCTCCGGCAGCTCGCCGCGTAAGCGCAGGTAGCGCAGCACCACATCCACGGTGACATCGGTACGCACGGTAATGACGTCCGGATTCATCAATCGACCGGCGCTGTCTTCCGGGTACGACAGAGCTTGCTCAAGGCGCTCGCGATTCTCGCGATCCATCGATTTAAGCACTTCTTCGATCACCGTAACCGGCAGGTCTTCGGCCAATTCGGCCAGGTCATCGATATCCAGGTCTTCGACCGCGGCGATCAGTTCGTCGGGGTCCATGGCCGCAATCAGGCTTTCGCGCACCTCATCGCCGACGTGGACCAACACCTCACCGTCATCTTCCGGGTCGACCAGACCCCACACGATTTCACGTTTGCCCGGCGGCAGTGACTCCAGCAAGGTGCCGATTTCTGCCGGGCTCAACGAATTGACCAAACGACGCACAGGGCCATACCGCCCGGTGCCCAGTGCCTCGGTCAACATCCGCAGCTGATGTGCGGTTTTTTCGTGGCGGCTGGTTTCGGCCATCGTTTACTCCCGGACGTTGCGGCATATTATCCCAAGCTAGGTGCTCTACGGACACCCCGGCAGAAGAATTAATTGCTTCGGCATTTAGCCTGAGGCAAAGTTCGCCTATTGGAAGAGGGATTGTTTATGCGTTTAAGCCTACTTTGCCTGCTCTTACTTTGCGCCTGCACACCTGAAGTCTTCGTGCCAAACCAAAGTTTTGAGCAAGAAGGCGTTGAGTTTGAGGTATCGCCCGATCGCGAAGCAGCCTGCGGCCCGGATCAATTTTTTCAAGCAAAATTGCGTTGGAATGTACGCGACTTTGACGATGCCAAGCTCGACATTAAGGTAGGTTCTTCAGACGGCAAGTTGTTTGCGCGGGTCAATAAGGCGCAGGGTGAGGAGCTGACCGAGCGCTGGGTTACGACCGAGACGTGGTTTGTGTTGGTTGATCGAAGCAGCGGCCAGGTATTAGCCGCCGCGCAGTCTGAAGCACCCGTTTGTGACCGCCCCGACGCTAAGTGATTTTGTTTTTGGATTGCCAGGCGCGCACTTCCCCGCGCGAATTTGCGCGTAGTAACGAAGCGGCGCGCCGACGCAAGCTTGTTAATTCACAGCTACGGATCGCCTGACGTACTTCCAGTAATGAGCTCGGGTGCACGCTGAAATGACTCAAGCCCAGCGCCAATAACAAGGGAACATTTTCCGGATCGGCAGCCATTTCACCGCACAGTGCGATCGGCATCTTACTTTGCCTGCCAAAGTAAAAAAGTTGCCTTAGCAAGTGTAGTAGGGCGGGTTCTTGATCAGAATATAAATCACCGAGTCCCTCATGGTTGCGATCAACGGCCAGTAAGTACTGCACAAGGTCATTGGTGCCAATGGAGGCAAAATCGATCAGGTCAGAAAAGCGCGGCAGGCTCAAGGCAGCCGATGGCACTTCGATCATTGCGCCAAACTCAATGCGGTCTCCGATGCTGATGCCTTCGGCATGCAATGCGAGTTTTTGCGAGTCGATCATGTCTCTAACCGCAGCTAACTCGTCGCGGCGAGAAATCATCGGTACCAGAATGCGCACGGGTCCATAAGCAGATGCACGCAGGATCGCGCGAATTTGTGCCAGCAATAAATCCGGGCGCGCCAGCGACAGGCGAACACCACGCAAGCCCAGTGCGGGGTTAGATTCGTTGCGTAAGGCCAGACCGGTGCGGTCCGCCTTGTCTGCGCCTAAATCCAGGGTTCTGAACGTAACCGGCTTGCCGACCATGCCCAAAACCGCATCGCGATAGTGATTGAATTGCTCCAGCTCATCGGGTAATTCATTGCGTTGCAAGAACAAGAATTCAGTTCGGTACAAGCCGATGCCGTCGGCCTGATCGGCCAGCGCTGTTGCAATGTCTTCGCGACTCTCGGCGTTGGCATACAGAAAAATATCTTTACCGTCTTTGGTCCGTGTAGGCTTGCTCTTAAGTTTCTGTAATGCGCTTTGCTTGCGCTGCAGGCGCGCGACCAGATTATGAAAGCGCGACAGATCACTGGAATCGGGTTCAATGATCAGTTCGCCGTCCCGGCCATCAACTAAGATCGCATCGCCATCATTAACCTGATTCAGAGCCTGGGCGACGCCGACGATCATCGGCAACTTGATGCTGCGGGCGATAATCGCGCTGTGCGATAGCGGGCTTCCGGCGGCGGTGACAACCGCGAGCAGGCCGGCAGCCTTGAGCTCGGCCAGCTCTGCAGGTGCAATGTCATGCGCGACCATAATTTCGCCGGCCAAGCCGAGCATCTCGTCCTCAGCGCGATTATGTAAAGCGGCATGTAAGCGACCGATCACGTGGTCTAAGTCATCAAGCCGGGTGCGAAGGTAATCATCATCCATTGCCTCAAATGCGCGGCCCAGCTTGTCGCGTTGTAACTTCAGCGCATAGTCGGCAGACACCAATTTACCGCGAATAATGCTTTCAATGGAGTTCTGCAGTTCCGGGTCGTCCAGCAGCATGGCGTGCAGATCGAGCACTTCGGATACGTCGTCAGATAGGCTCGCATGCAGGCGCGCGCGCAGTTTTGAAAATTCCGAACGCGTGACTTTAATTGCTTCACGCAGGCGCTCAGTTTCGGCGCCAACTTGTTCTTCGCCGATTTTCTGTTCTTCAATATTCAGAGGGTGCGGGTGACGGACCCGTGCCCGGCCTAGTGCAAGACCCTTAGATGCTCCCTTGCCTTGCAGTACGATGCGCATCACGCATCCTCATCAAAATTGCGTTCGAACAAATCCACGATTGCGCTGAGTGCATCGCTTTCGTCGGGCCCGTCTAGTTTTATAGTGACCGATGTACCTTTGGCCGCAGCCAGCATCAATACGCCCATGATTGATTTGGCATTGACCTCGCGGCCGTTCGCACTCATTAAAGCGCGCGCCTGAAAGCCGCCTAAGGTTTGCACCAGTTTGGCAGAGGCCCGGGCATGTAAACCGAGTCGATTATTGATAAGTAGTTCCTGCTCAAGCATCGTCGCACTGCACTCCATTGCGGCCACCGCTGGCAGCGGTAAGGGTTAGGCCGTCTAGATTCTGGTCTGCGTAGTTCATTACCCGAAGTAACATCGGTAAATTCACTCCGGAGACCCGGCGGCAGGGTGTGCCCAGTTGCGCGAGTGCTTTTGCAATACGCGCCGGTGTGGCGCCGTACAGGTCGGTCAGGATCAAGACGCCGTCGCCTTGTTCCAGTTCCTCA
>CBDUOG010000057.1:0-12739 GCA_965368785.1 uncultured Gammaproteobacteria bacterium
GATGAAATCGAAAACACCCTCAAGGCCGAGCTCGACCTGCAACGCGAAGGCGCCAATGCCAGTTACATGCAGCGGCATTGGGCCGACGGCGACGAGCTACTGATACCGGATGTGATCTGGTCGCACACCTGCGAAACCATCCTTACGCTTGAACGCGTGCACGGCACGCCGACCGACGACCTAGAGGCGATTGCTGCGGCCGGCATCAGCCGAAAAGCGCTGGCCGAAGCGGCGGTGCGGGTGTTTTACCTGCAAGTATTTCGCGACAATTTTTTCCATGCCGATGCGCATGCCGGCAATATCTGGTTTGATCCTAAACGCAAAGACAAACCACGCTTTATCGTGCTCGACTTCGGCATTGTTGGCCAACTGCAAGAGCGCGATCAGTATTACTTAGCCGAAAATTTCATGGCAATGTTTGCCCGCGACTATCGACGCATTGCCGAGCTGCACGTGGAAGCCGGTTGGATGCCCGCGCATATCCGGCTCGAGAATCTCGAAGCGGCGATTCGCGGCGTGTGCGAGCCCTACTTCACCCGGCCCCTGTCCGAAGTGCCGCTGGGCGAAGTGCTGGTGAAAATTTTCCGTACCGCACAGGACTACGAGTTAACCATTCAGCCGCAACTGATCCTGCTACAAAAAACTCTGCTCAATGTCGAAGGCATGGCGCGACACCTAGACCCGCAAATTGATATTTGGGCGGTAGCGCAACCGGTACTCGAATCGATTCTGGCAAAACGCTACAGCGCCGGGCGCTTGTTTGATCAGTTCAAAAAACGTTTGCCCGCACTCATCTCTAAAGCACCGGAAATGCCGCAGCTTCTGCACGCGTGGCTGAGCACGCAGGTTGAAGGCCGGCAAAAACTCGAGATGCATTCCACGGAGCTGGCCGATATACACCGGGCCATTGGCCGCGCCTCGCGCAAAGTGTTTTTTACCCTTGGTGGCAGCGCACTGCTGATTTGTGGCGCGGTGTTCTGGGGGCTCGATGTCGGCGCAATGCATTGGTTTGGCATCCCGGCGAGCGCATGGACCAGTGGCGTGTTGGCCCTGCTGTGCTTTGCGATTGCCTGGCCGCGCGGCAATAAGCCCTGATCGAATGAGCGCTGCAGCGGTTTGCACTAGACCATGATTGAGGTTCTGTATCGCGATGAATTTCTGGCGGTGGTCAATAAGCCCACGGCGCTGATGGTGCATGACTCAAAGCTGGCCGGCGGCGAATCGGAATTTCTGGCCGATCAACTCAAGGCGCAGTTCGCGCAGAATGTTTTTCTGATTCATCGCCTCGATCGCGCAACCAGCGGTTGCCTGCTGTTGGCGTTTGATCGCGACACCGCATCGCTACTGGGCAAAGACATCATGGCCAATACGGTGCGCAAAAATTACCTGGCGGTTTGTCGTGGTTGGCCGGAGGCCGAAGCGGCAAGTATCGATTATCCGCTCGACGGCGGGCCGGGCAAGCGTCTGAAAAAACCGGCGATCACCCATTACCAAATGCTGGCGCGTGGCGAGCTCGATGAAGCCTGCGCCGGTTTTGATACCTCACGCTTTGCCTTGCTCGAGTGCCATTTAGATACCGGGCGCTTCCGCCAGATCCGGCGGCACTTAAAGCATATCCACCATCATCTGATCGGCGATACCAGCCACGGCGATGGTCGACGCAATCGTCAGTTTCGAATGCGTGGTGTGCACCGTATGTTGCTGCATGCCTGGCAGTTGCAGATCAGCCATCCGCACACACACGATGTGGTGCATGTAGCGGCCGGGCTCGATCAGGAATTTAATCGAGCCTTGCAATTATTTGATTGGGAACTTCCGGAGCCTAGCGTTCTAAAATAGCCGCCACACCCATGCCGCCGGCGGTGCAGATCGAAATCAGCGCTTTGCCTGAGCCTTTTTCCTGCAACAACTTGGCCGCCGTGGCGACAATCCGCGCTCCGGTTGCCGCAAACGGATGACCCAAAGCCAGGGATGAACCGTTGACGTTCATCTTCGAGCGATCAATGGAACCGAGCGCTTTATCTGCACCGAGTTTCTCGCGGCAGAAGCTTTCGGATTCCCAGGCTTTAAGCGTGCACAATACTTGCGCGGCAAAGGCTTCGTGGATTTCGTAAAAATCAAAATCCTGCAATTGCATGTTATTGCGCTTGAGTAATTTTGCCACGGCCCAGGCCGGCGCCATCAACAGGCCTTCGCCGCGCACATAGTCGACCGCGGCGACTTGTACATCGCGCACAAACGCCATCGGCTGAAGATTCTTAGCGCTTGCCCACTCTTCCGATGCCAGCAGCACCGCTGAAGCACCATCGGTTAATGGTGTGGAGTTACCTGCAGTCAGGGTGCCTTTGCCGGAGTGCCGATCAAAAGCGAGCTTCAAGCTGGCTAATTTCTCGCGCGAGGTGTCGGCACGCAATATATTGTCGCGTTCGGCTCCGCGAAACGGAATAACCAGATCATCGAAGAATCCACGATCGAAAGCCGCTGCTGCATTGTGGTGCGAGGCCCAGGCCAGCTCATCCTGCGCTTCGCGGGTGATGCCCCACTCCTGCGCCATCAACTCGCAGTGCTGGCCCATACTTTTGCCGGTTCTGGGTTCGCCGACACCGGGAAATTCGGGCTTGAGTTCGGAAAAACCGAATCCGGAAAAAATCGCTTTCAGGCGATCGCCAGTCGAGCGCGCTTTATTGATGTTCAACAAACGCCTCCGGAAACCGCGACTGTGCACAATCGGCACATCCGAGGTGGTGTCCGAGCCGCCACCAATGCCGGCCTCAATCTGCCCCAGCGCAATTTGATTTGCGATATGTGCCACGGTGTCTAAGCTAGTACCGCAGGCGCGCTGCATGGTGATGCCCGGGGTCATCGGTGACAGACCTGACGACAAGGTTGCTTCGCGCGCCAGGTTCCAGTCGGAGCTGTGTTTCAGCACGGCGCCCATGGCGACTTCGCCGAGTACTTCACCGTGCAAATTGAAACGCTCAACCAGTGCGGCCAGGGTCTTTACCGACATACCCAGATTGCCCACATCGAAATACGCCGTATTGTTGCGACAAAATGGCACGCGTGCGCCGCCCAATACGGCAACTCGTCTAATCTGGCCTGAGCTCATAACTACACCCTATGTTGATTTAGCTTTAACTTGATACAGTGTATAACGACAAGCTTAGCGACTCCTTAAAAAGCGGTCCGGATGAATGCTCAAACCACCCATTTTTTTTTATTGCTCGCCGTCGAACTCCGGCCCAACACCCGCGCCGGCCGGCATAGCCTGAGTCAGTCGCAGACCGGCCATCTGGCCCAGCATCTGGCTGATGACTTATCGCGCCTGCATGCCGACATCAGCCATTTGGATCTGAGCTTTGCCGCAGCACTGTTTGATGCGGTGGAAGTACTGCGCCCGGGCTGGCCGCTGCATACCGCGCTGGCCAGCATTGAAGAGCGCGCGCCGCGTAGCCATGAGAACGCGGTGCGAATTATCGGCATGGGCAGCCACGACGACAAAATGCCCGCCGCGCTTGAGCCCGACCCCGAATTTGCCACCGGTAACTTCCGCTTACTGCCCATCCTGCTTAGCGGTAAGCCCGATCAACTGCAAGCGGTTGCCGACGCCTTGGAACAGGACTTAGTGGAGACCGGTATGGCCGGCCCCGGTCTTGCCCTGCAGATTCAAGAACTGTTTGCGCTGCAGGTCGAGCACTGCCGCTTTTTAACCCTCAACGATTTAGTCGCAATGACCGCGATGAATTACGAGCATATGGGCCTGGGCACGCTGTGGCCGATTATTGAAGGCGCATTGTTTGCCGCCGACACGCCCGTGTGGCTCGATCAAAAGCCCGAGCCGCTGGTGTACTTCAACGGCAGCGAGGCGCGCATCGCGATGATCGATTTTGAAGTATGGCTGGCGCAAGGCTATGCGCCGGCGCATTTAGACCGCGACCGCCTACCGGCGCATTACGAATTGTTTATGGTGCGACAACGACAAATAGCCAGCCTGCTCGGCGCGCATCAAATACCGTTAACTTTTGATCACTGCCCTGCCGGTCAGGACCCCAAGCAGGCAGTCAGCAGCTAATTATTCCAGCCAATCCGGCAAAGCGCCCCAGGCAGACTGATTCTGTAACCAGATACCGCGCAACCAGATCCGGTGCAAGTGGACCGAGCCCTGATCATCATCAACGCGGCGCAATACCGCGAGGGACCTTTTCGGCACACCGGTATCCAATGCGTCATCGACCATGGCTTCAAAGCAGTCAATCCAAAATTTCGGATAAGCAATTTGCTCGTGACGTTTCTTTACGGCGTGTTGATGCTGTGGCAGCAGCGACGAGTCTTCATCGGCTCCGGGCTTTCGCACAATGCACTGAATAAAATGCGCCTGATCGACCCACAACAATTGCAGGCCGGCGTGTTGTACGAACACCTGTATTTCTTCTAAGCAGGAAAATTGATTGCGCGCGACATCGCGGCGCGCGCCACCGGCAAACGAGCTTTGGTCACGCACTTCCATTAAGAAGCGCTTAAAGCCAACCGGGTGGCCCACATTCCAGTGGTCAAAATAAAACACGCCGCCGGGCTTAAGTACGCGCGCGACCTCGCGCAAGTACAAAACAAAATCCTCTTTATCCATATGGAAGAAAACCGCGATGCAGTAACCGGCATCTTGCGAGTCAGATTCCAACGGCAGTTCGGATTTCAAAAGCGCACTGAAGCCAACATTGGCTTGATCGGCCAGGCGCGTGGCAGCAACGGTAAGCATATTTTCGCTGATGTCCATGCCGTGCCAATGCGCTACGTGCGGCAGCAATTGTTTGCCGATACGCCCGACGCCACAGCCGATTTCAAAAATGTGTGCGCTGGCATCCGGTTGCAACGCAGCGAGTACACGCCTGGCCGCGGCGGCGCCGGTTTGCTGCAAGATCGCCTCGTCGGCGCTGCCATCGACCGCGATATACGCCGACAACGGATTGCTGGCTTTCTCGTTCCAAAAAGATTTGTAATTGCTGGTCACTAAAATGTACTCAAAAAGGCCCGAGCGCGGCGACTTGCCGGGTGAGTTCTGTGCGTCGGGACGGCTCTAGCGCTTTGGTCCACAACACCACCAGTTTTGAATCGGGTACTTGCTCGTAGCCAATACTCAATACCGCACGTCGGGCCATTGTATCGCCGATGTAACCAAATATCGCCTCGCGTCCTTCGGTCATATTCTGCGCTGCCCAGGCCACCGCGCAGGCATACAAGCCACCGGCTTCGGCGATCACTTCGCGCAATCTCGCCGGCAGACGGCGTAACTGGGCTTTGTCCACGCAGCCGCCGCCGCCGAGCAGCACCGTTTCATGCACGGTAAAATGCACGTACACCAGCACCTTCCGCTCGGCGCTGCCGCGCTGGTAATAAACCAGCAGATGCTTCGGGAATTGCGGAATGTCCTGCTGATAGGATTTGCGAAATAGATCCTGCGCATCGCGCCACAGGCTATCGCCGTGTTCAAAACTCAAACCCAGCGCCTGCAGTTGCTGCAGGCGTGCGGGCGTCAGACTATGACTCAAAGCTCTGTTCCATAATCAGGTACTGCGGTTCGTGCATGCCCAGCGCTTGATAGGTTTCCTGTGCGACAGCATTTTCGCGCTCGACATACAAACGCAAGCCGCACACATCACCGCGCGATCGGCCGAGCTTTGCCACGTATTCGTGCAGCGCGCGGTAAACGCCGAGGCGGCGAGATTCCGGTGGCACGTACACGCTTTGAATCCACCACCACCACGCGTTGCGCCAGTCGCTCCACTCCCGGGTAAGCATCAAGGTACCGGCAATCTTGCCATCGACTTCGGCAATAAAATATCGCGCCTTGTTTTCATCGTTGATGCCGGCAGCAATCGCTACCTCGAGCTTTTGCGCCGACAGTTTGCGCCCTTCGGTTTCCATCGCCATGGCCAGAGCCCAGCGTGTGAGCTGCGCTACATCACTCAAATCCGCCGCACGTACTTTGATCATAGACCCCTCGTTTATCGTCGGATCGAAAAACAAGCCAATACCCAGCCGGCATTTCCTTCGGGTTCGCTCTGGTAGTCATCCACACCTTCGTGCACCACAAATACGCGACCGAGCAAATCGTAGTTATCGCCGCTACCCAGGCGCGCACCCATCAACAGGCGGTCTAAATGTAAATTGCCATCGGTATCAGCGGTGGTGTTGGGCAAATCACCGACATGATGTTCTTGCAAGTCCGGGTCGCCATGCCGGCGCTTTTGTGGATCGAAGTGCGCCGAACGCACCACATCACGAAAACTTTTGCAGCTGGACGCGTTATGCACATGCAGCGCGTAGCTCTGACCATAGGTGAAGCCACTGAGCTGACCACTGACCAGCACGCCTTCATCAACCTCGGCGAACACCAAATTGATGCTGTGGCCACGCCGATCGCTTTTATCCAAATGCACGTAAGCCTTGGATGCTGCATCCAAGGCATCAACCTCCGGCTCATCGGTAACCGGCGCTTTTTCGGGCTCCACGCCGCAGGCGCTGAGCAACATAACAGTCAGCGCAATCAGTGGCCAACGGGAAAATTTAAAACGGATCATGAACTAGCCTTTGGTTTTTTCGGTGACGCGCGCTTGGGTTTTTTCTTGGCGCCGAGTTTGCGGGTGAGGGTGTTACGGCCAAGGCCGAGCAGGTCGGCAGCTTGTACGCGGTTGTCTTGTGAATAGTCTAATGCAGCGCGCAGTACGGCGTGATCAAATTGCTCTTTAAAATCCGCGTGGATCTGGCCGTGGCGGCCTCGGTCCTGCAAAGCTTGCTGAACTTCATGGGCCAAGCCCTGACGCCAGTTCTGTCCGGCCACCGCGGCCGGTGCTTCGTCGTGGATGTGCCGACGAACCGATTCGGCGCTGATCACCTCGGCTGAGGACAGAGCAACCAGACGCCAGCAGAAGTTTTTCAACTGGCGCACATTGCCCGGCCAATCCAATACTTGCAGGCTCGAAAACGCCGCCGCCGACAATCGCTTAGCACTGGCGCCCAGCTCCGCAGACGCCTCGGCAATAAACACCCGCGCTAATGGCTCAATATCATCGCGACGCTCGCGCAGTGCGGGTACTTTTAAGCGCACCACATCCAGCCGGTGCAGTAAGTCTTCGCGAAAACGCCCCTCGCGCACCAGCTGATTTAAGTTCTGGTGCGTGGCGGCGAGCACGCGTACATCGACTTTGATTAATTCACGGCCACCCACGCGGAAAAATTCGCCCTCGGCCAATACCCGCAGTAAACGGGTTTGCAGGGCCGCCGGCATATCACCGATTTCATCTAAAAACAGGGTGCCGCCGCTGGCTTGTTCAAAGCGGCCGATCTGGCGTTTGTTGGCGCCGGTAAATGCGCCGGCTTCGTGGCCGAATAATTCGGACTCCAATAACTCCGCCGGTATCGCCGCGGTGTTTATGGCGACAAAAGGTTTGGCGCTGCGCGGTGATTCACGGTGCAACGCGCGCGCAACCAGTTCTTTACCGCTACCGGTTTCACCCACAATTAAAACCGACACATGGGTTTGCGCTAAGCGGCCGATATTGCGGAATAGCTCGCGCATCACCGGGCTCTGGCCAATCAGCGCCTGGGTGGTTTCCAGCGGCTCGGGTGCATCGCTCACTTGTGCTTCACCCAGCACGCGCTGACACAGGCTCACCGCTTCGTCTAAATCAAAGGGCTTGGGTAAATACTCCACCGCACCGTGGCGAAACGCGCTGGCGGTGGTGGCAATATCGGTATAGGCCGACATCACCACAATCGGTACGTCGATGTTTTGCTCGCGCAATGATTTTAAAAACTGCATGCCGCCCATACCGGGCATGCGCACATCGGTAATCAGCAAATCCGGCTGCGCGGTTTTTAAAGCGCTGATCGCCGATTCGGCTTGTTCAAATTCGCGCACTGAAAAATGCGCCTGCTTAAGCGCTTCGCCTAAAACAAAACGCACCGCGCGGTCGTCATCAACAATCCAAATGCTTTGCTGGCTCACGTTGCGGCCTCTTCAGTTTCCGCCGCCACCGGCAGCATTAATGTAAACACGGTATGTCCGGGCCGCGAGCGATAGACCAAACTGCCACCGTGTTCGCGGGCAATTTGCTGAGCCAAAGGCAGACCCAAACCGGTGCCTTCGGCGCGGCCACTGACCAGCGGCAAAAACAAACGTTCAACCAGCGCCTCGGGCACGCCGTGGCCATCGTCGATAATTTCAATGCGGATCGCCAAGCGGTGCAGCGCATCGCCCAATGTGACTTGGTGCTCGGCGCGGCTACGCAAAGTCACGTTGTTAGCATCTGCCTGCAAAGCGTTGCGCACTAGGTTCCAAATTGCCTGAATTAGACGATCTTCATCGGCCCAGATCGCAGGCAGGCTCGGATCGTAATCGCGAATAAGTTTCACCGCCCAACCGGCCTCGGCCTCGGCGAGCTGGCGCACCCGCTCCAACACGCCGTGCACATTGAGCAAGCGCGGCGGCGAAGAAATGGACGGGTTTAAAAACCGGTCAAGCATATCCTGCAGGCGCTGCGCTTCTTCGGAAATAACCGCCAGCAAGGCGCGCGACTCTTCCGAATCATGCCGGCGTTCGAGCAATTGCGCCGCGCCTTTTAAACCCGCTAAGGGATTACGCAATTCATGCGCCAAGCCTTTTAGCGAGGCACTTAATGCCGCCGGTAATACTTTGAGCGGATCCTCGCCGGGGAACTCATCGACCGGATGCGCCTCCAGATAAATTACCTCGCCCACGCGCTTGAGCCACAGCGTGCAAAAGCTTCCACGGCCCGGGCCCAGCGCCAGCAACACCCGTTGCCGACACAGCGGTTCTAAATCGGGCGATAGATCGGCCAGCAACTCAGCCAGACCTTTGTCCTCGGCATCGAGCTCAGAGACATGCACCCCGCGCAGACGCCGCACACTCAGCTGCAACCAGCGGGCAAAAGCCGCATTGCAGTCGAGCACCCGCCCATCCAGGTTAAGACAGGCAACGGGGGTACTTAGAGATTCCACAGCGGCCGGGAGCATGCCCCATTTTAGTGCAAAAGTAGGGATCAAAGGGGACGGAGGGAGTTAATTTGGGATTAAAGGGGACGGAGGGGATTATTTGGAGATGATCAAAACAACGCCGCCACTTTCTGCATAATTAGACCCCTGGGCCGCACGAATTAGACGTCGAGAAATCCATGACCACTTTGTATACGTCACGAATGCGTTTGGAGCCCTTTGCACAGCAGCATCTCGACGGACTGTCAGCGATGAACCAGAAGCCCGAGGTCATGCGTTACATCAGCGGTGTACCTGAGACCCGCGAGCAGACCGCCGCCTCGATCGACCGCGTGCAGCGCGTCTGGGCGGCCTTGGGAACAAGTTGGTGGGCGTTCATCGAGACAGACAGTGATCAAATCGTTGGCGCCGGCTGCATCCAGTATGCGCGCCGGGAGCGCGAGCTCCCTTCTGACCTGGAAACCCTGCGGCAAAACCCGCTTGAAATCGGCTGGCGTCTGCACCCCGACTACTGGCATCAGGGCTTGGCCACAGAAGCTGCGCTACGCATGGCATCCTTCGCGTTTGACACTCTGGGCGCAGCGGAGCTCATCGCAAATCGCCATCCCGAGAACACATCCTCTGCACGCGTGATGGAGCGTCTGGGCATGCGATACCGGGGCATCGAACGGTGGTACGGAAGCGATTGGGTAACCCACATCGCCTACCGGGAGGACTGGCGCGCCCGTCACGGTGATGCCTCACCCTAAGTTAAAGCGAACGAAGGGGATTAATCCCCAGCCCCACCCTCATCTTTAATCACCACCGGCGCGTCGGCAAACTTTTCAATGCCGAAGGCCGGGTAAATTTCGCTCGGGAAATACACTACGCCATTGGCAATGACCATTTGGATGCGGCGGATTTGCGCGAGGTCAACGGTCGGGTCGCCGGGCACCAAAAAGAAGTCGGCATATTTGCCGGTTTCAATTGAACCTAAGTCTTCCACCTGGCCTAAGTAGCTGGCCATGTCGTAGCTGGCGCGGCGCAGTGCTTCGGCCGGGCTTAAGCCGATTTGAGCAAATAATTCGAGCTCGCGATGATAGGCAAAGCCGCCACCCATATCGGTGCCCGGCAACAGCAGCAGGCCTTTTTGATGCATGCGCTTGAGGGTGTCGAGGATGACCTTATAACCGGCCACATATTCAGCGCGCTCCTCTGGCGTGTTGGCACCAAACAGGGCCGACTTCAGTGAGCGCTGTTCGTTAGTTGGCAGATGCTCGTAAATCGCGCGGCCAAAGGGCGCGACCTGGCCATCAACGGCGGTCATACCGTGTTCGTGGATGGCAACGGTCGGGTCGTGGGCAACACCGTCCTTCACCATGCGATTCAACGTGGACTGTACGGCCTCGCCATCCAAATCCAACGACGGGAAACGCTTCATCGCAGTAAAGCGAAATAGCGTGCGGGTGTCTTCGCCTTCTTTTAGAACCCAGCCGAGCATCAATTGGTTGATGTGGGTGATTTCATTAAAGCCGGCATCAATCATGGCATCGGCACTGGAGAACGCCGGCACATGTCCGGCCACGCGCATGCCTAAGCGCTGCGCTTCGTCGACCAGGGTTTTGGCCCACTCAGGACGCATTGAGTTGTACAACTTGATCTGATGAAAACCACGCGCGGCGCACCAACGCACCATCGTCAGGCCCTCTTCAAGCGTGCTAACGGTTTCGCCAGTGGCGGCGGAGAAGTCGCTTTTGCCTTCAATAAAGCACGAGCGGGTGATGCGCGGCCCGGCGATTTCGCCGCCTTCAATGCGCCCAATCAAGCCTTCAAGCACCGCGTTTTCGTTGCCCATATCGCGCACCGAGGTCACTCCGGCGGCAATATTTAACAGCGCGCTTTCCTGGCCGAGGTGGCCGTGCATCTCATACATGCCCGGCACCAAAGTGCCGCCAGCGCCGTCGATAATCACTTCGCCTTTGCTCGCCGGGCTATTGGCCGGCTGCACACTGGCAATGCGCTGTTGATACACCACTACGTCTTTGGCTTCGCTGCGCGCTAAGGCGACCGGGTCGAACACATGCACATTACGGATACGTACCGGCGCATCGTATTTGTGCGCTAAGTCGGCCTGCATTTTGACAAAGCGTTTGGTCGATAAGGCCTCGGCATATTTGCGCAGCTTTTCATCGGCCGTGGTGTAGCCCTCGCGCAGCATGCTGAAGCTGGCACCGGCAGTGCCGAATAGCTCGCCGTTGCTATCGAGAAAGATCAACTCTGGATTCAGCGACAGCCCGTGAATTTGGTACGCGGTAACGTCTAAGGGACCGGCCGGGCCGTCAAAACTCAGGGTGTCTAAGGTCTCCAAACGCGCCTCGCCGGATGGGTACACCTGCATACGCCCCGACGCGGTGCGCGACAGCGCGCGGGCCATTAATCCGCGGGTGTACAAGCTACCGTTTTGCACGATGTAGAACTTTTGGTGTGAGCCCAGGCGCGCCTCAGCGCTGCCGGTGGTGTCTTTCCATGTGGCTTTGCCGTCTGCAATGCGGAAGTACTCATCAACCGCGCTGCCAAAGGTGGTGGTGCCGGTGATGCGGATATCGCTGGGGTAGCCGTGTCCATCCAAACGCAATTGCTCGGCAATGGTTGGCCCACGACCGTTTTGTTTGTAGTCAAAAACAATATTGACCTGAGCATCGTCACGCTCAACCGTTAAGTGCCCCACATCTTCACCGGCAAACAGTACGCGATAGTTCACGGTGTCGGCGGCAAGCGCCGGCGAGATGAGTACAAACAAGCTAAGCAGAAGCGACTTCATGGTTTTCCCCTAAAGCGAATTGCGAACACGGCAAGCCTTCGGCAAGCTCCCTTGCCTACTGTATGCCAGAACTGACGCGAGCGCGAACCGGGCTCGCTTGCACCTAAAGTGACACGCTTTCAAGGCCGCTATACGGACGCGCGACAGTGCTAATATCGCGGCAATGACCGATGCAATGGAGTGTGCGATGGCTGCTAGAGGATGGCTTGGACTGGTACTGATTGGTGCGGTGTTGGCCGGCTGTAACGTACAAAAACACGCGCCCGACATGGACGCAGGAAACGCGGATGCCCGGCAGCACACGGCGCCGGTGGTAACCCGCGATCCGCGCCTGCAACAGGCGATGGAACTGCTCGATGCCTGGCGTGGTGATGGCGATCGACTCGATCAGGCCCAGGTATTACTCAATGCGGTGTTAGCAGACGAGCCTGACTCAGCTGAGGCGCACCGCGAGTACGCGCGCTTTTTTATTATGAGCGGCTTTGATCAGGCCGCCGAGCAGTCAATTAATAACGCGCTGGCAATTAACCCGAAGTTTGCTGAAGCCTATGTGCTGCTGGGGCATCTGTACACCAGCAACGGTGACTTTGAGCGCGGCCGGGAGGCGTTGGAGAAAGCCGAGCAAATCGGCACGCACGATCTGTGGTTGCACGCCAACTGGGCCGACCTGCTCATGAAGCAAGGCGACTTGGACGGCGCGACACTACGCTATGAACGGGTACTGGCCAGCGGGCATAAACAACGCAAAGTACATATTGCCGCGATTGAAGGGTTGATTGATATTTCGATTCGTCAATTGAAAATGGAGCGTGCTGATCAACTGCACCAATTGTCGATTAAAACCGACCCCGATTCCGCGTGGCTATACGGCAACTACGGCAACTTTTTAATGGCGCGGATCGGCGATATTGAAGGCGCCATTGTCCA
>CBDUOG010000058.1:0-12385 GCA_965368785.1 uncultured Gammaproteobacteria bacterium
AGCGCTTCTTGTCGTCGGTAAAGCGAACGCCCGCACGCAGAGTCAGCTCGTCAGTAACGTCATACTCACCGGCCGCAAAGATTGCCCATGCTTTGTTTTGCTGGCGCTGCGTTGCATAACCATTTTGTGCGCCCCCGCCAAAGGTACTGCTGTAATTGAAGCTATCGACAAACAGGTCTTCGTCGAAATAGAACACACCGGCTTGCCAGTCGAACTTGCCCCATTCATTAGACTCAAGTCGAAACTCCTGGGTGAACTGATCAAGGCTGGGAATGCCATCGGCTGATTCAGCATCGAACGGAATAAAGCCCGGGCCGAAAGGCGGGAAGAAGGAGGCACCAAAGCCACCGTCAATATCGCCACGGCTATAGACTTCGCCGCTTTCAAAGCCAGTCACCGAATGAAATGTGGTCCGACCCAGATCCCAGGTCAAGCGACCACTAAAACCATGTGTATCAAGCTCTTGGTCATTCAGGCCATCAATTGAAACGGTTTCGGGATCAAATCCCGGAACCAGATTATTTGTGCCCGGAGTGAAGATATTCGCGCGGAACAAGCGCGCAGTACCATCGAGTGAACGCATGTGCGCGTTAAATAATGCGCTGAAGGAATCGCTGGGCTCGACCAGCAATTGCGCACGCACCGCCAGCTCATCATAGCCCTCGAGTTCGCGATTCAGGCCCGGTCCCGTGTTCGTTACCCAGTCGTCACGGTGCTGATTAAGTACCGATAAACGCGCGGAGACGCTGTCAGTCAATCCGCCGCTGACTGCTCCTTCGATGTTGGTGCTGCCATGCGAGCCGTATGAGATTTGGCCATAGCCCTCAAATTCCTGAGTCGGACGCGCCGAGTCAAACTTCAGCACACCGGCAGGTGTGTTGCGTCCGAACAGTGTGCCCTGTGGTCCACGCAGCAACTCGACACGATCCAAATCAAAAACGGGGAAACCCTTAAGGATCGGGTTTTCCTGAACAATTTCGTCATAGATCAGGGAAACGGGCTGCGAGGCATTCAAGTCGAAATCGCCGTTGCCCAGCCCACGAATATAAAAGCGTGGGAAGGTGCGCCCGAAGGATGACTCAATGTTAAGGCTAGGCAGGCGACCCGATAGGAATCGGATATCTTCACCGCCGGAGCCTAAAACATCGAGTTTTTCGCCATCGATCGTAGTAATAGAGATCGGCACTTCTTGAACATTTTCAGCGCGGCGTTGCGCGGTGACGGTGATCGTGTCGAGCTGCGCGACTTCATCGCGGTCTGTTTTTTCTTGAGCAAGGCTCAGACCAGGCAATGCCAGAGCAATCGCGAACGATAGAACAGGCAAGCGCTTTTTGAGCATTACACCACGGGGCTTGGAAGCGGGCATACAGAACTCCTCCGATGACTACGATTTTAGGTTTGAGAGTCGCGCCATGTAGTCAGTGCCGTAATGACATTGACCCCCTGAAGAGGCACGAACCGCTAAATGCTACCACTGGCTAGCTTGGATTGCCGCAACTACCAACCACCACCACCGCCTCCACCACCGCCACCGCCGGAGGATCCGCCACCACCGCCACCCGAACTGCTACCGGGCGGCGTTGAAGCGGAGCTTATCGCCGACGAAATACCCGCGCTCAAATCTGAGGCAAATGCGCCAGGAGTGAACGCAGAACCACTGCTGTCGTGATACCAGCCCACGCTCGATTGCTGAATTGCCGCTGCCGCTGCGGTCGCCCCCAACGCGGCAATCAGCTTGCCGGTCCAGGCCTTTTCAACGTTTAGCGCGCTGGCGTAGGGAAGGAACCGGGCATATATTTCGCCATTCATCTGCGGCCCCTGAACCCGGGCGATATCCTCACGCTCTGCCAGGCTCAAGTAAAGACGAAACCCTTCAACTTTATCCATCAAGCGGCGCCCGCGCTCGGTATATCGGGGTAGCCATTGCGAAAATAATGCGTGGGTTACCCCGAGCATGAAAATAAGCAGGGCAAATCCCAGACTGATGAAGTCGATGCTTGCAAACAGTCCGCACAAAATGGCCGCCAGCACGAGCAGAGCACCACCGACGACGAACTTCAGTATTCTGCCGGGGCCCGGATTGGCACGTGCCGACTCAATGCTCGCGGCGCCAAATCCTGCGATTAATGCAAGGGCAATGGCGGCGATCGCCGCAAGCACCAATTGCTCTGAACCCAGTTCGACCAGTAAGGCGGCAAACAACGCAAGGACACTGCCTATCACGCCCAATACCGTGCACCATGTATTCGTTACAAAGTTCGGTTTTTGAACATGTTTCTTCAACCACAGACCATGTTCGGTAATGGCAGCGCGTAGCTCGCTGTGCGATTCATTCGTACTCAGATCGAAAAACCGGCCCTTTCTTGAGATAAGGGCATCGACCAATGTTGAAGACGAGGTGTTTTCGCTCACATCCGAAATTCGGTTTATCAAGTAGCCGCTCGCTCGATGCTCAATCGTAATGTGGCCGTCTACTGCGGCATGCAAAAGGTCTGAGCTGATGCACTGCATGTCGTGACTCATTGTCCACACGTAGCGAAGAGCCGCGGGCGAAAGCCCGTCCGGTGCCTGGTATTGGGCAAAAATAGCGCCTTTTGCCGGGTCACGGCCATGATGCCACCAATTAAATAGATACCATGCCCACAGCACGATAAAACTGAGCAGGGCGATGAGAATGCCTCGATTGTCGAGCAGAAAGGCTTGTGTCTTTTTCGTAGCGTCAGGCTCGACGATAAGTCCTTTAGGGAAACTAAATGCAAGGGTCAGGCCTTCACCAGGCGGGAGTGGCTGATTGGCTTCAATCCATGCCGATCCGTCATCGTCAATTCGCGCGCTGTAGTCGCGTCCTGATGAGCCTGCGGGGCCGGTATAGCCTTCGATCGCCAAGGTGTTTGAGGGGGGCGAGTGGGGCAGTCGGACAACGGCAGAAGCCTTGTCGATACGAAAAGCCCATCCATTGCCCGTTACATTCCAATACAGTTCGTCATGCTCTGGAAAAAAACCTAACTGACGGTCAGTTTTGTATTGAATCTCATAGGTCGTCATGCCGCGCGGCAAGAAAAAGTCCGCACGGCCTAATCGAATTCGAACGCCGTTACTCAGACGTTCTTGTGCGGCCGGCTCATCAATGCCATCACGTTGTGCTCTGATTAGATCAAATTGAACGGAGTAGCGATGCCCCTGTTTATCGCGATAGGTCGTTGGGAAGTCGCGATAGATGCCGCGTTTAATTTGATCGCCGGCAACTTGAACCCGGATCGTCTCGGTAACCAGCATGCTGCCATCAGCCTGGATGCGAATATCTGCATGAAAAGCGAGAATCCGTTCCTGCGCAGCGCAAAGCGGTGCAAACGTAAGTATCAGCGCAAAAACGAGTAGCTTGCGCAGCATTACGATTCAAGCCTGACTTCTGGCGCAAGATGCGCGTGGGTTCGATCATCGCGGAAAAAATCCGCCTCAATAAACCCCAGCATCTTGGCAATAATTAAATCGGGAAACTGCTGAATCAGATCATTAAACTGGCGTACGGCACCATTATAGAATCGCCGCGCGTACTGCAGGTGATCTTCAATCTGAATCAGGTCCTTGTGGAGCTTGATGAAGTTACTGCTGGCTTTGAGGTCCGGGTAGTTTTCTACGATCAGCAGGAGATGCTGTAGTGCGTCGCCCAGAGAATTTTCAATTGCGGCTTGTTTCTCAAATGTCTTGGATTCTACTGCTCTGCTGCGCAGTTCAGTGACCGCCTCCAAAGTTAACGACTCATGCCGCGCATAGGCCCTCACTGCAGCAACTAAGTTCGGAACCAAATCATGCCGGCGCGAAAGCTGCACATCAATATCGCTGAACGCAGTTCGTACCAAATTGCGTGCACGAATCAGGCGATTGAAAATGACAATTGCCCAGATTACGACGATCAAGGATATGGACATCAGAAATAGAAGCATGGGGTCTCCTCCGCGTTATATAATTATGTCCTATTTCACCGCAGGTGCCGACATCGTTTTGCGCAAGAACTGAGCAGGTAGACTTATGGCAGAAGTTTGCCTGGATTTAATATTTTATCCGGATCAAAAAGAGCCTTAATGCCATGCATTACCTGGATTGTTTCTGCGCTTAGGGCCTGGGCAACGAACGGGCGCTTTGCGATACCGATGCCATGCTCGCCGGACAGAGTTCCACCCAGTGCTAATACACTCGAAAACAACTCATCCATGGCGAGCTCGGAGCGTCGAGATTCTTCAGGGTTGTGAGGGTCGTACAAAATGTTCACATGTAAGTTTCCGTTTCCCGCATGACCGAAACAGACGATGCGCAAATCGGTGCTTTCGGAGATGTCTTTGACCCGGGCCGCCAGTTGCGGAATTTGCGAGACCGGAACCACCACATCTTCGTTGATTTTGCCCGCGGCGATGGTTCGCAGCGCTGGTGAAAGCGCTTTGCGAGCCGACCATAATTGAACAGCCTGTTGGGCGTCGGTGGCAACTTTCCAGTCCAATAGCCCTTGCGCTCTCGCAGCATGTTCAAGTGCCCGGCTTGCTGCGACGATTGTGTTTTCATCACCATCAACCTCAATCATCAGCAGTGCTCCGGCGGCTTCAGGTAAATCGTTGTAGCCCATTTGCCGAATCAGGCTTAAGCAATTACTGTCCATCAGCTCCAGCATGGATGGCGTGTTTGGCTGCCCCATGATTCGAGCCACCGCGTCGGCAGCGCTTTGCACATCAGAGTAAATTGCGCGCATGGATCGGCGGCTGCCGGGTAGCGGTGTCAGTTTGAGAGTTGCCGACGTGATCAGGCCCAGAACTCCTTCGGAACCGACAATGAAGCGCGACATATCGAAGCCGCTTGAATTCTTGCTTACCGCTGCGCCGCATTGAATCAATGAAGCGGTACCGGTGACTAACTCCAAGGCAAGCAAATTATCCCGGGTGGCGCCGTATTTTACCGCTCGCGGACCGCCGGCATTGCATGCGATGTTTCCGCCGATGCTCGAGTACGGGGCGCTGGTCGGGTCAGGGGCCCAGAACAGACCGTAAGGTTCGAGGGCCTTTTGTAAATCGCCGTTGAGAACTCCGGGCTCGACGATTGCGGCTCGATCACCGGGGCGGATCGCGATTATGCGATTCATCCGCTCGAAACTGACAACTAAGCCGGCTTGCACAGGCACCGAGGCTCCGGTGGTGTTCGTACCTCTGCCGCGCGCCGTGATCGGCATGTGGTGACGTCGACAGATATCGACGATGGACTGCACCTGAGCGGTCGTCGATGGCAGTGCAACCGCGTCTGGCAGCTGCTGTTTTCGTGAATTATCAAAACTGTATGCAACGCACTCAGCTCGGTCGCTAAGTAATGCCGCACCGAGCAACTGGCGCAGTTCGTTGATCGCAGCGACCTTGTTAGTTTCCGGCATTAGCAATCATCCAGGGTGAAGGCGCCTTGCTGCCAGTCAATTTGCGCCTGATCAGACGTCGGGCCAATGGCAACGACATCAAAACGGCACGGCCAGGCTAAATACTGCTGGTTCTTTTGCAGAAATGCTTGAGCCGCGCGTGCGATTCGACGTCGCTTTGAGCGATCAACCGACTGCAAGGCTCCTCCAAATTGTGCCGAGTTCCGCATCCGCACTTCCACAAATACCAGGGTGCTATCTTGCCGCATGATCAAATCGATCTCGCCAAATGCAAAGCGCACATTACGTGCGATCAGGCTCAGGCCGGCGTTTTGCAACTGTGCTTGCGCGATCGTTTCGGCATCGAAACCTATTTTTCCGGTGTTAGCGCGTACCACGATTTTCCGGATTACGTACATCGAGCATCAGGCCACCATCCGGCGCCGCCTTCGGCAGGCCGCCTGAGAAAATCGCCCAGGCCGGATCGCGGTGAACAATGCCCTGATCATCAATGCTCAAAACACCGGTTGCTCCACGCAATTGGCTTCCAGACTGGCGCATATGCTCTAAATAGCCGGATAAATTCCACGCGTCATAACCGAGAGCAAATAGCCTTGCCGAGGCACCCATCGCATTGGGTAGCAGCGCCCCGAGCTGTTCGGGTTCCGGGATATGGGCATATTGACCAAGCAGGAAGGGAATGTCCGGATACTCGATGCCATCCAGATCGCGATCGAACCGGGGATCGCCGGTGCCCGACAGAATCAGTGAGCTGGCATATTTTGGGATCTTATCCATGTCGGCAGCGAGCAGCTGCGGCATGAGCAGGTGAGCAGTTTTTCCACGGACGCCTAAGTAGATCAGGTCGGCTCGAGTGGCCCGCTGTTTAAGCAGATCAATTTGAACGGTGTGGTCTGTCAATCCGCCGTCGATTGTCGTTTCGATAAGTATCTGGCCGCCCAGTGCTTTGAACTGTTGCGCAAAAGCCATCGCAGCGCGTCGCCCGGTTTCGTCATATTCCAAAATAATCATCGCGGACTTCAGACCTTGAAGCGAAGCGCGCTTGGCCGCGGATGCGCCTTCATCCTCCGGCGATAAGGCGAATGTGACGCTGCGCAGCGGCGTAACGACGTCGCTCCGGTTCAGTGCCAGTATCGGCATCTGCGCAGCCGCCATTGGAAACAGTTCCACAATTTGCTCTCGCTCTAGCGGACCGATAACTAAATGGGCGCCGGCAGCAACCGCTTGCAAGTAAGCCGATTTGGCACCGCCTTCCTGGCTGGTATCAAAAAATCGTAATTCGGCTTTGGGTCGGTTGTCCTGATAGTAGGCAGCCAAAATACCGTCACGAACCGCATTACCGGCTGCCGCGACATTACCCGAATTGGGTAATAAGACGGCGATCAGCTCACGCTGCTGATAGCCATCGGCTTGTGGTGCCGGCAAATGGCTATTGCCGGGCGCCAATTGCACCGGATGCGGCAGCGTCAGGCCGCGCATCGCAAGCTCTCTGGCTGCATATGGGTAGAGCGGATGGGCCCCTGAAAGGGAACGGGCGCCCTCGGTAAGTTCGTTGTCGCTAATTGCCTGCAGTGTCTTCGCCAGTGATTCTAGCGCTTGGGCGCGTTGAACCGCGTCGGCGCCGTGTGCGACAAAGGCCAGCTCACTCGCGGATTCGAAGACATGGCCCATTTGCAGAAGTGCCTGAGCGCGTAATACGCGCGCCATGCCTGCTTGCTCCGGATAGGCTTTAAAGTCATCCATTTGCAGACGATTAAGCGCCTGACTATAGGATTGAGCGCCAATCAGAAAGCGTGCATCAAGTAATTGATGGGCTAAGCGATCATTACGATTAAGCCGGCGCGGGTTGCTGCTTTTCAACGCACTGCGAGCGCGTTCGTCGCGGCCTGCCAAAAACCAGGATTGTGCAGCGCGCAGCCAAGCCAGATCCGATGCGGAGCCTCTGCTTTGTCCTGCCGCCTGCTCCCATGCGGCGGCTGCCTGCGCATGGTCGCCACTTTGACTCAGCGCTGCAGCAGCTTGTGCCGCGCCGCTGGTGCTGGGCTGGACAGGCGCCGAAGCGCAGGCAACCAAAAATAGCGATGCAGCAACGACGGCAATGACAAAACGCATAATCATCTTCCTAATTCGGTAGTCTTGTGATTCTACCTTTGCTTAGCTAATAAGGCGTAATGATGGCCAAAAGCCCCGGAACTTTATATGTGGTCGCGACCCCGATTGGCAATATGGGCGACTTGAGCCCCCGGGCGCGCGCTGTTTTGGCCGAAGTGAGCGCAATTTGTGCTGAAGATACCCGCAGAACCGGTACGATGCTGCGCGAATGCGGTATCCAAAATCATTTGTTCGCCGTGCACGACCATAATGAAGAGCAGGCGTCAGCAGGTTTAATTGAACGTTTGCAGGCCGGTGACGATTTGGCCCTGGTTTCCGATGCCGGAACCCCTCTGGTCAGCGACCCGGGCTTTCGCCTGGTACGCGCCGCGCGCGAAGCCGGTTGTAAGGTGTCGCCCGTTCCGGGCCCCTGCGCGGCGATAGCCGCCCTGAGCGTTGCCGGAATCGCCAGTGACCGGTTCTGCTTTGAAGGTTTTTTGGCGCAAAAATCGGCAGCTCGGCGTGAGCGCATCAACGATTTGGCCTGTGAGCCGCGGACGCTTATTTTTTACGAAAGCTCGCATCGCATTGAGGCGACCTTAGACGATTTAATTAGCATCCTAGGGCCCGAACGGCCGGCCCTTATCGGACGCGAATTAACCAAGCTATTTGAAACCCTCATCGGCGGTAGTTTGGGTGAAATTCGTGAGCAAATCGGCGCCGATCCGAATCAGCGCAAGGGCGAGTTCGTGCTGATCTTGCAAGGTGCCCGTGTCGATGTTGATGCGCGGTTGCAGCAGGGGCGCAAGTTGTTTGAGAAGCTCAAAGAACACCTGAAACCATCACAGGCTGCCCGCGTGGCCGCCGAAATATCCGGCGCTTCGCGCAAGGATTTATATAGTGTCGACGGCGATTAGCCCGGTGCCTGTGCGACAATGAGCACTGACGGAGTCGGCCAGGCAATCGCGTTACGGTTTACCGTACCGAGGAAAGTCCGGGCTCCATAGGGCAGAGTGCCAGGTAACGCCTGGGCGGCGCGAGCTGACGGAAAGTGCAACAGAAAACAAACCGCCGAACGGCATCTTCGGATGCGCGTGGTAAGGGTGAAACGGTGCGGTAAGAGCGCACCGCCTACGGGGCTAACGCCGTAGGGCACGGCAAACCCCACTCGGAGCAAGGCCAAATAGGGAGACGATACTGCGGCCCGCAGTGTTTCCGGGTAGGCTGCTTGAGCCTTGCGGTGACGCAAGGCCTAGAGGAATGATTGCCCTCGACAGGACCCGGCTTATCGGCCGGCTCCGTCACCTTAATGCCCCGGCCGGTATCACTCATTAGCGATCAGGGTGCGCCCCTTAAACACTAAAGTAGCTTGGTATCGGTTCGATAGGTTGAATGGCGCCGTTCAGATAGACTAGACGCGCCGGTCATATCAATTCGCGCGTGCTCGCGACGAGCCTAGGGGTGCTGCGCGCGGCTTGATCTTCGCGTATGGTTTTACGGGTGGGCGGGGCACGGGAGAATTGTTCGAAATGTTTTTTGGTTGCGTACTTTCCATCATCGGGCAGATCCGTGCGGCCGCATTCGTCGCCCTTTCTGCGGCAGTGTTTCTGTGTGCCGGTTACAGTCACGCGACTGTCGTTAAGGAGTTTCCCCGCGTTCCCGATCAAGAGCCAGGCGCTAAGCGAACCCCTGAAGGACGATTCAAATTTCGACATTATGGTGTCGATGAGGGTTTGCTCAATGGTTCGATCAAGCAGGTTCTTGAAGACCCTAAGGGCTTTGTCTGGGTTGCCACCGATGACGGGATGTATCGCTTTGACGGTTATCGATTCGACAAGCTGGGGCGCGAGCACGGCCTGGATTCCACCCAGATTGAGCTCAGTTTGATTGATAAAAAGGGCGTGCTGTGGGCCGCAACGCTGGAAGGAACGCACCATTGGGACGGCAAGAAGTTTAACAAAGTCTCGGTCGCTGAGGGTCTGCCCAACTCTCGTGTTTTCGCAATGAAGGACAGTCCGTTTGGTCTCTTGCTCGGCATGCGCGAGGGACTTTTCGCCCAATCCAATTCAGGGAGTTTTCAGCGCCTTGTCAGTTGGCCCGGAAAAACCGTATCAACAGTTGCTGTAGCAGCCGAAGGCAGTGGGGTATGGGTGGGTGAGTGGGAGGGCGTTGCCCGCATTTTTTTGGGTGCCGGCATCTATTCTCGCCGTGCGAAGTGGCAGGAATACGAACTACCTGTAGCCCAGCGATCGGAGCGAATCGACTCGATACTGGTCGACGCGCAAGGGCGCGTCTGGGCCCGCAGCATTAATTATCTATCTGTTTTAGACGTGGGTGCGGATCGATTCGTCCTAGTCAAAACCCCGATAGATATCAGTAATTCGATTGATCACTTATTCCCTGACGGCGCTGGCGGATTCTACGTGATGACACGTAATGGCCTGCTGCAGTTTACGGGTGAGGCATGGCGGGTGCTTGGCGAAAATCAAGGAATGATTAGTGCCGCAACGCGCGCGACTCTGGTTGACGATAGTGGCCACTTGTGGATTGGCACCAATGGATTGGGACTCTACCGTTTGCTCGGTGCGGGCATACTGCGTGGATACGGAAAAGACGGCGGTTTTCCCAGCGATACGGTTTGGGCAATCTGTCGAACCCCTGACGACACACTTTGGCTTGGGACAGACCACGGGTTCGTCTATTGGGATCACCACCAATGGCGAACGGTAGCCGGAACCCAGAACGTGTCTGCGCGAACCGTCACACGTACCTATGGCGGTCAGTTTTTCTTCGGCGGCACGCCAGCGAATGAAGTTTGGCGCTATACGCCGGACACTAAAAAATTAGAGCGGTTTTCAATTTCTCCGGACAATACGGCGAGTCGCATAAATCGTCTGCTCATCGATGAGCAGGAAAACTTGTGGGCTGCCACTTGGGGAGGTGGCTTGTATCGGGCTGATGCACGTGATCCCAAGGCGCCGCTAAAGTTTCAGCGAGTGCGAATACCCGGCGGTACCGATAACGAGCTTGTTTCTGATATTTATCAAGATTCACAAAAGCGCATCTGGGCGTCCGCCGAGCATGGTCTGGCGCTGTATGTCGATAATAAATGGCAGAGATTTTCAAAACTTAATGGATTCAGGCACGACCATGTGAGTGCTTTTCGAGAGCTGACAAATGGCGATTTCATCTTCGCCTATCGAGAGCCATTTGGAATTTCGCAGGCCCGTTATGAGGCGGGAAAGTGGCAGTTCTTAAAAGACGTAAATACAAGTAGCGGATTATCTTCCGACAAAATTTATCTATTTGGTGAAGACCACCAAGGCCGCATATGGGCCGGTGGAAGTAATGGCGTCAACATCATCGTCGATGACGTCGTCAATCATGTGGCCGGAAGAAATGGACTGATCAGCGATGACCTGAACAACATGGCCTTTTTTGCAGAATCCGATGGAACCGTGTGGCTCGGCACCAGCCAGGGTCTTGCCCGCGTGGATACGCAAAAATACAAAGACCGGGAGCGTGTGCAAGCGAATGCCCGCTTCGTGGAAATAAGCCTTGGTGGTGAGCAATACCTTGCAAGCGAAACAGGGGTTGTGATGCCGCATGATCGCAGCACCTTTGCCGCTCGTTTTTCAACATTTGATTTCGGCCAAGCTATAGATTTCGAATACCGGACTACGCTAATCGGCCACGACAGTGAGGCGGTTATTAGCGCTAGTCCCGATGTACGGTATTCGAACCTGCCACACGGCGATTATCAATTTGAAGTATCCGCCCGGCGTAAGGGGCACTTGAAGTGGGGCCCTGCGCAAACCTTCAACTTCTCTATCGACCCGGCATGGTGGCAAAGTTGGTGGGCTTATACGCTGCTGTTTCTGTCTCTGTCTGGTCTGCTCGCGTGGGCCTATATGCTGCGGATCGGTCGTCTTCGTAAGCGCAATGAGCGCCTGAAGCGCATCGTCGCTAATCGGACCCGTGCATTGGTTGATGCGAATGAAATGCAGCAACAGGTCAATCAGCAGCTATCGCAGCGCAATACTGAGTTATCGCAGGCCAATGAACGGTTGTCCGAAGCCCAGGGTCAACTCGTACAATCAGAAAAAATGGCCTCAATAGGTCAGCTCGCTGCTGGTATGGCGCATGAAATCAATACGCCCATTTCCTATGTGCACTCCAATCTCAAGGCGCTTCGGTCTTATGTGCAGGATATTCTTGCTGTGCTCGCTGCATTCGAAGAGATAGAAAAGAACTTAGGAACCCAGAAGCTTGATCTGGCCCCGCTGAAAACGCTGAAACGCACGATTGATTTGCCATTTATTCGCGGCGATATCGGCAACATTTTTGAGGAGTGCAGCGAGGGAATTACTCGAATTGAGCGTATTGTCAAAGATCTCCGAGACTTTTCTTATCTAGATGATTCGAGATGGCAAGAAGTTGATTTGCATAAGGGGCTGGAAAGCACCTTAAACATCGTGCGAGGAACTTTGCAGGGTAAAACAGAAATCGTGCGCGAGTTTGATGATGAAATGCCTCTGGTCAGGTGCATGCCATTTCAAATAAATCAAGTTTTCTTGAATTTAATAATTAATGCATCTCAGGCGATGACTGATGCCGGCGAGCTACGCATTTGTACCGG
This sequence comes from uncultured Gammaproteobacteria bacterium, assembly GCA_965368785.1. Taxonomy (GTDB): domain Bacteria; phylum Pseudomonadota; class Gammaproteobacteria; order Xanthomonadales; family Xanthomonadaceae; genus Silanimonas. Next base: position 12,141 of record CBDUOG010000058.1, read on the forward strand.
TCATGATCACGACGAGGTATGGGTTTGCATTGCAGATACCGGGCCCGGAATTCCGGCCTATATTGTCGATCGAATTTTTGAGCCGTTCTTCACAACCAAAGCCGTAGGAGAGGGTACTGGCTTAGGCTTGTGGATCACGTACAGCATTGTGAAGGCTCACGGTGGCTCCATCGACGTTGAGAGTGAGCTGGGCAAGGGAACGCGCTTTACCGTGCGACTGCCGATCAAGGGTCATGTTGTTGCAG
>CBDUOG010000059.1:0-12377 GCA_965368785.1 uncultured Gammaproteobacteria bacterium
GGCGAGGGATGGACCCCGAGCGTCGGCGCACGCACAGGATGTGCGATCGCCGACCACTGCCCGATGCAGGCGGGGTTTGTGTTTCTCAGTATCGGTTCAGGCGATTCAGGCGTAGGCGGTTTTCGCCCTTTTGTCGCCCTACAAAAGGGCAAGACACACGTGTGCGTGCGAGCAAAACAATCGAGACATTGTGGGTGCGCGCGAAACTATCAGCCGACCATAAAAGCAGATTCCCGCTTTCGCGGGAATGACGGAATGAGGTTCTTTCGTTGGAACCACGGAATTAGGGGTTCAGGCGCAACAGGCAATCATACGTCCGAAGCGCCTGCAGCGATTCGGACCTACGCGCTTGCAGGTTTCTGGGCTGTGGTCTGGGCATCTTGCATCAACGCATCCATTTGCGCGCGAAATCCGGCATCAAACTGATTGCCGATGAGCAGCCACTCGTGACGAAACGAATCACGCATACAGTACGATTTCATGCACTCTATCCACCCTTGGTATTGATTTTGCTTCATTTGCTCCGAAGCTCGATATTCGAACATTAGATGTGCGCGCTCGAATATTGAAATGAGCACTGAGTAAAGGGCACGCTCTATGCGCAGCTCTTCATCTGTGATCACCCGCCCCGCTATTGCCGGCACAGAAAACAAATCAAGCTTGGGGTGTTCGGAGCAGCGGTACATAAATTCCACGTACTTATCGTCAAGCTCATTAAACGTTCCGAACTCACGCTCGAGCTTTTCATTCTGCCGCTCGGCCTTATACGTATGATAGGCAATCAGCAGACCGATAGAAGCCACAAAAATACCGGCGGTGGTGACGAGATCTGCGGACACTTGCAGAGCCTGAATCAGGCCGGATGATGACATTTCTTATCTCCAATTAATTTAATGCGCCGAATGAATGTGCGACGCAGAATTATCCTCGGATCACCTATGAGCCGTCTATCCCACATGATAGGCAAACAGGGATTAAAGCGTCGGAAATCAGTTCGTTGATCGGCACTCGCCCGGCGCTTATTTACGCTTGATGACCTTGCCGGATTTCATCACAAAGCTCACATCTTCCAGCACATCGACTTGATCCAAAGGATTGCCTTTGACCGCAATGATATCGGCCACAAAGCCGGCTTTGATTTGCCCGGTGTCGCCGGCGATGCCAAACAATTCTGCGGTATTGATGGTGGCCGATTGAATCGACTGCAGCGGGGTCATGCCAAAGCGCACCATGCGTGAAAACTGCCGGGCGTTCTGGCCGTGTGGATACACTCCGGCGTCGGTGCCGAAGGCCATGCGCACGCCGGCGGCATGCGCTTTGCGGAAATTCTCGCGCTGCGTGCCGCCAACCCGGCGTTCCTTTTCCAGGGACTCGGGCAGAATGCCGGCTGCTTCGCCTTCGCCGAGAATGTATTCGGTGTTGTAAATATCCATGACCAAAAAAGCGCCGCTTTGTTTGGCCAAGCGGATGCCTTCGTCGTCGATAAAGCTGGAATGTTCAATGGAATCAACGCCGGCAATGAGTGCGTTGCGGATGCCGGTGGCGCCGTGCGCATGCGCGGCCACTTTGCGGCCGTGACTGCGTGCTTCGTCGACCATGGCTTTGAGTTCTTCCACCGAGTACTGCGGCGCGCCGACTTCGGTGCCCTTGGATAACACACCACCGGTGGAACAGGTCTTGATGAAATCTGCGCCGAATTTTACGTTCTGGCGTACTTTCTGGCGCACCGCCCACGGGCCATCGGCAACACCTTCGCCGGGCTTCCAATCTTCATACGGCAATAAATTATTGTCGCCGCAATGCCCGCCGGTAATACCAATTGACGGGCCGGCAACCAGCAAGCGCGGGCCGATCATGTCGCCCTTGGCGATGGCATCGCGCAGGGCGACATCGGCATAACCGCCGGCACCGGGATTTCGCACCGTGGTGAAGCCGGCTTCTAAGGTAATGCGCGCATTCTTAACGCCTTTGATGGTCGATGTCGGCAGGCTCACCGCCAGACGCTTATAACCATGTGTATCGGCATCGCCAAATAAATGCACATGCGCGTCCATCAAGCCGGGCAATACGGTGTGCCCCGACAGATCAATCACCGCAGCACCTTCGGGAACCAGGCCGCTGGCGTAATCTTGCACGCTGACGATGCGATCATCACGCACTACGATCAACTGATCGCTTGCGGTTTTGCCACTGGCCACGTCGAGCAAATTACCGGCGCGAATATAGCGATCCGATGCCTGCGCGTACACCGCAGTACTTAAGCCTAAGATCAGAGACAGCAGTATTCTTATACGCATCGGTCGTGCTCGGCAGCCATAGTGTGCACACTGTACTTGAGAACACTCAGCGCGTCATGGTGTTGGCCGGACTATGCGCATGCGGTCTAGATAAGCCTTTACCTATCCGCATAAAGAAAAAGGGCCAGCGCATATTGCACTGACCCTCTATGTACTCACTGCATACCAATCAAACCGTCAGCGGATTAGCCCGGCTGGTGTCGATTTTGTACAGCTTGATGGCACGTGCGACGTCTTTGCCTTTCATCTTGCCTTCCGCGGCCAATGCGGCAATCGCGGCATGCGCAATGTAATACCGGTCGACCTCGAAGAAGCGACGCAGATTTTCACGCGTATCGGAGCGACCAAAACCATCGGTACCCAGCACGGTGTAATGCATCGGTACAAAGGCGCGGACCTGGTCGGCAAACTGGCGCACGTAATCGGTCGCTGCAATCGCCGGGCCCTGACGTCCTTCCAAACATGCCGTTACATGTGCTTTGCGTGGGGTTTTAGCTTCCGGGTTCATGCGATTAAAGCGCTCGGCATCATAGCCATCACGGCGCAGTTCGTTGAAGCTCGGGCAGCTCCAGATATCCGATGAAACACCAAAGTCTTTATCCAGCAACTCGGCTGCAGCAATGGCTTCACGCAAAATCGTACCTGAACCCATTAACTGCACACGCAGCTCGCCTTTTTTCGGCTTGCCCGCATCGCGCAGCAAGTACATGCCTTTGATAATGCCTTCTTCGGCGCCCTTAGGCATTTCCGGATGGCTGTAGTTTTCATTCATTAAAGTCAGGTAGTAGTACTCATCGATTTGCTCGGTCATCATCCGGCGCATGCCGTATTGCATGATCACGGCAACTTCAAAAGCGAAGGTCGGATCATAGGAGCGGCAGTTCGGAATATTGCCGGCCAACAATTGGCTGTGACCGTCTTCGTGCTGCAGACCTTCACCATTAAGCGTGGTGCGGCCGGCCGTTGCACCGAGCAGGAAGCCACGGGCGCGCATATCGGCAGCCTGCCATGCCGAATCGCCGATACGTTGGAAGCCGAACATCGAATAGAAAATGTAGAACGGCAGCATCGCCAGATTATTGGTGCTGTAACTGGTGGCCGCGGCCATCCAGGAGCAGAATGAACCGGCTTCGGTGATGCCTTCCTGTAAAACCTGACCGGCTTGATCTTCGCGGTAGTACATCAGTTGATCGGCATCAACCGGCTTATATTTTTGACCGTTCGGCGCATAGATACCGATCTGCCGGAACAGACCTTCCATTCCGAAGGTACGTGCTTCATCACAAATAATTGGCACGGCGCGCGGACCAATGACTTTGTCGCGCAGAATTAAATTCAGCGCTTGGACGAAGGCCATGGTGGTGGAAATCTCGCGATCGCCACTGTCTTTAAGCAGACGGTCAAAAACAGCCAACTCGGGTGTGGCTAATTGATCGTCGGATTTTTGCCGACGTTGCGGCAAGGACCCGCCCAGCGCCGCACGGCGCTCGAGCATGTATTTAACTTCGGGCGAGTCCGCTGCCGGTTTATAAAACGGCACGTCGGCAAGCTTGTCGTCAGAAATTGGAATATTGAAGCGGTCACGGAAGGCTTTTACATCTTCGTCATCGAGTTTTTTCTTGGAGTGGGTAATGTTTACCGACTCACCGGATTTACCCATGCCATAGCCCTTAACCGACTTGGCCAAAATTACGCTGGGCTGTCCTTTGGTCGCATTGGCTTCGGCGTAGGCCGCGTAGACTTTGTGCGGATCATGGCCGCCGCGGTTCAAGCGCCAGATATCCTCGTCAGACATATTCGCAACCAGTGCTGCGGTTTCCGGATACTTACCGAAGAAATGTTCTCGGGTGTATGCGCCACCAAAGGCCTTACAGTTCTGGTATTCGCCATCGACGGTTTCCATCATCAATTGACGCAGTTTGCCGCTGGTATCGCGCGCAAGTAGCGGATCCCAATAGCTGCCCCATACAATTTTGATTACGTTCCAACCGGCGCCGCAGAATCCGCCTTCGAGTTCCTGAATAATTTTGCCGTTGCCGCGCACTGGTCCATCCAGACGCTGCAAATTGCAGTTGATCACAAACACCAAATTATCCAGGCCCTCACGGCCGGCCAAAGCAATCGCGCCCAAGCTTTCTGGCTCGTCGCACTCGCCGTCACCCATAAAGCACCAGACCTTGCGATCGGATTTCGGGATCAAGCCGCGGTGTTCCAAATACTTCCAAAAGCGCGCTTGGTAAATGGCGCTAATCGGGCCAAGGCCCATCGACACGGTCGGCACTTGCCAATAATCGGGCATCAGCCACGGATGCGGATAAGACGATACGCCCTGTCCATCGACTTCCATACGGAAATTGTCGAGCTGCTGTTCGCTGATGCGGCCTTCTAAAAAGGAACGCGCATAAATACCCGGTGAACTATGGCCCTGAATACACAGCAGATCGCCTGGATGATCTGCACTCGGTGCGCGCCAAAAATGATTAAAGCCGACGTCATACAGCGTGGCTGCCGACGCGAAGCTGGCGATATGTCCGCCCAACTCGCCGGGCTTGCGATTGGCCCGTACCACCATTGCCATCGCGTTCCAGCGAATGATCGAACGGATCCGCCATTCCAGTGCAGAATCGCCCGGATTTTTTGCTTCAAGATGCGGTGCAATGGTGTTGATGTATTCGGTAGTCGGCGCAAACGGCAGGTGCGCGCCGGCCCGACGCGTGTCCTGGACCAGGCGCTCGAGCAGATAATGCGCGCGCTCTGGGCCATCCGCATCGATTACCGATTTAATCGATTCGATCCACTCCAGGGTTTCTTGCGGATCCGGATCGTTGTTAATTGCTTCTTGTAACCAATTCATAGCTTCTCCCCGTGATGCCAGAGCATCATCGGCATATTCGATATCGCACGGACTTGTGCCCGTAAGCTGCCTATTCTAGCTCAGCGCCGCAAAAAACCTTAGCCGTGAGCCTGGGCTCGCTCCTCACGAATCTGCGCATCCACGGCGGCTACCGCCGTCATATTCACCACGCGGCGCACCGTGGCTGACGGCGTCAGCACATGGGCGGCCTTGCCCAGCCCCATCAAAATCGGGCCCAGACCAATGCCGTCGGTCATCGCTTTGGTCAGGTTATAGGCTGCATTGGCCGCGTCGATATTGGCAAACACCAGCAAATTGGCCTGCCCGCTTAAGCGCGAGTTGGGGAAAATGCGCTGACGCATCTCGTGCGACATGGCCACGTCGGCATGCATTTCGCCTTCGACTTCCAGCTTGGGCGCGCGGCGACGCAATATCTCACCGGCCTGGCGCAATTTAACCGCCGAGGGCGCATCGGAGCTTCCGAAATTGGAATGGCTCACCAGCGCCACTTTCGGCGTGAGGCTAAACAGACGCAAACGGAATGCGGCCTGGACCACGGTCTCGGCAATTTCTTCGGCGTTCGGATCGAGCTGCACGTGGGTATCGGCGAAAAAGAACACACCCTTTTCATTGAGTACCGCGGACATTGCCGACAGACGATTGACGCCGTTGTCCATGCCGATAATTTCGCGAACGTAATGCAGCTTGCGTGCGTACTTACCGACTACACCGCACAGCAGTGCATCGGCTTCACCACGTTGCAGCATCAGCGCGGCAATCACCGTATCGCGCGAGCGCACCACAGCCTTGGCAGCGGAGGGTGTAATGCCGCGGCGCTCCATTATCGAATGATAAAGCTGCCAGTACTCATTGAAGCGCGGATCGTCATCGATATTGGTAATTTCAAAATCGACACCTTCTTTTATGCGCAAACCAAGGCGCTTGATGCGCCGGTTAATAACCGCCGGGCGACCGACCAGAATCGGTTTGGCCAAACCTTCATCAACTACCACTTGCACGGCCTGCAGCACGGATTCCTCTTCGCCCTCTGCGTAAACAACACGCTGAGGTTTAGCACGGGCGCGATCGAAGATCGGCTTCATCATCAAGCCGGTGCGATACACCCACTGATTGAGTTTGTCGCGATAAGCATCCAGATCCAACGGCCGGGTTGCAACGCCCGACTCCACCGCGGCTTTAGCCACAGCAGGCGCCAAATGGAACAACAACCGCGGATCAAACGGCCGCGGAATTAAGTACTCGGCGCCAAACTTGGGCGCTTCGCCAGCGTAGGCGCCGCCTAAATCGGCGACTTCCAAGCGCGCCAGTTCGGCAATCGACTCCACACAGGCGCGCTTCATTTCTTCATTAATCGTGGTCGCGCCGACATCAAGTGCGCCGCGGAAAATGTACGGGAAGCACAAGGCATTGTTGACCTGGTTCGGATAGTCGCTGCGGCCGGTGGCGATGATTGCGTCAGGGCGAACCGCCTTGGCATCATCCGGAAGAATTTCCGGGTTGGGATTGGCCAGCGCAAAAATAATCGGGCGCTGAGCCATGGTTGCGACCATGTCCGCTTTGAGTACACCGCCGGCCGATAGACCTAAAAACACATCAGCATCTTTGACGATGTCCGCCAGCGTGCGTGCCTTGGTGTCGCGCGCATAACGTTGGGTCGCTTCGTTCAGATCGGTACGTTCGTTGTGCAAGACGCCGTCTTTATCGACAACCAGAATATTGTCTTTGCGTACACCCAAGGTCACCAGCATATCCAGACAGGCGATGCCCGCAGCACCGGCGCCGGAAACCGCCAGCTTAATGTCGCCGATCTGCTTTTTGGCCACATGCAGGGCATTGATCATGGCTGCACCGACGATTATTGAGGTGCCGTGTTGATCGTCGTGGAATACCGGAATCTTCATCCGCTCGCGCAGCTTGCGCTCAACGATGAAACATTCCGGCGCTTTAATATCTTCTAAGTTGATGCCGCCAAAGGTCGGCTCAAGACTGGCGATGATGTCGACCAATTTATCCGGGTCGCGCTCTTCAACTTCCAGATCGAACACATCGATGCCGGCGAATTTTTGGAACAACACGCCTTTGCCTTCCATCACCGGCTTGCTGGCCAGCGGGCCGATATCGCCTAAACCCAGCACCGCCGTGCCATTACTGATCACCGCGACCAGATTGCCGCGCGCGGTTAAGCTCGAGGCTTCGGATGGATTGCTGACAATCGCTTCACATGCGTGCGCTACGCCCGGCGAATAAGCCAGAGCCAGGTCGCGCTGAGTCATCAGCGCCTTGGTCGGCACCACTTTAATCTTGCCGGCCGGGTCCGCCCGGTGATACTCAAGAGCTGCTTCTTTAAAGGGTTCTTTCACGATAGTCCGATCTTTAATCCTAAGCGAAAGGCCATTCTAACCATTCGTGCTGTTCAGGGTGCAGATCAAAGTCCCAGTATCAGCTCGTCGGCGTCGACTTGATCGAGGCGGATTTTGTTGGCAAACAGCGAAAACGCCAGCGCTCCGGCCAAGCCATTGGCTTTTTTGACCCACGGCGGCAGGTACATGGCCGGCGCAACATGGCCCTCGTCGAAGGCCGGCCCGAGCTCGAACAGATCTTCGAGCGACATTTTTCCGGCGAACAAACGATGCGCCAGCACCAGCTTGCGCTGACGCAAACACCAACGGAAAAAGGTATGCACGCGCATCAGACCGTGCAGGTACACCGCATCTTTAGTAAAGGCCGCACCGCCGGTTAATGGCACACCGCGATACACCCGCTGGGTCGAGGCAAAACTTTCTTCTTCGGTTTGTCCGGCATCGATAAAGAAGCGGAACACTTCAATAAAATCGGCGCCGCGCAGGGCCATATCGATGGCAATGATGCGCAGTGAGATGCGCTTCATCCGTTCAATATCAATATTGCCGGTGATCAGCTCGGCAAAAGTTGCTAAGCCTTCCTGTGTGGCGATAATTCGCGGCGACGTGCGTGCCAGCGATTTAAACAGCGGTTGCTCGCGCCCATTGAGCGCGGTGAGGGTGTGCACAAAGGCTTCGTGCTCGCGCAATTGGTGCCGGTCGTACTCGGTAAACTTGGCGCCGCTACGCAAACGAATCCGGGTGGGACCGGCAGCTGCCTTGGACAGTAATTCCGGATCCAGCACCACATCAACTTTGTGATTAACAAAGAACTTATCCAGCCTTTGTTGCAGATCGGTCTGTAGGTCTTCGGCATCTAACTCGTAGTCTGCTTCGTGCGTGCGCAACTCGGCGTCGAGTTCATCGGCAACGCTGATGAAATGCACCGCCGCATCGACGCTACTGGGACCGTTGCCCGGCAATGCTTCACCGGGCCGGCCAAAAAGTTTGATCGAATGATCGCTGACCGCGGCGGTACCGATGGCTTCGAGCATGTGCGAGGCGACCAGCCAACTTTCGGCGGAACGCTTAAGGTAACCGCCCAGCGGCTCCTCCACATCGACACTTTGCGCGATCAACTCCAATTCCTTACACGAGTCCGAAAGGTCGACCGCGATGTATTCCGGATTGGGCAATCGTTGAACACCGCGTCGCCAGCAATCCAGAAAGTTTTTCTGCACACTCTGCGGCCAACTCATACTTTGCAACACGCGCACACCTCTAACCGCTTGAACTAAGCGATCATCCAAACTGGCGTAATGCTTAAGCGTCTTGGCGTCCATCACTGATTACCAAATTTATCGCGTGAGCGCGGAGGGTGCGGTTTGGGTTTAGCAGCGGCTTCGGCTTTACGCTCTTGCAGACTAACCGCCCGCGCATCGCGTTCGTCGCGCAATTTGCAGTAGCTGCGAAAACGATCTAACTCCAGCTCGCCTGATTCGATCGCGGCTTGCACCGCGCAACCCGGCTCGGATGCGTGCACGCAATCGCGAAACCGGCAATCTGCGGCTAGAGCGTCAATATCATCGAATACTTTGTCATCCAGTAATTCGTCACCGATCAACTTGAGTTCACGCATACCCGGCGTATCAATCAAACAAGCCTGATTGGGCAAACTAAATAAATAGCGCGACGTCGTGGTGTGTCGACCACGCGAGTCGGATTGGCGCACCGCCGCTGTTTTTAGTGCCTGACGACCGAGCAAAGCGTTACTCAGCGTTGATTTTCCTGCGCCCGATGAGCCCACCAGCACCGCTGTCATTCCCGGCTGCAGACCGGCCATCAGCATTTGCGCAGCTTGCTCATCTTTAGCGTTTAAGGCCAAAACGGACACATCCCGTTGTAGCCAATGCGCGCGCAGCTTCTGCAACGCCGCGTTCATTTCGTCGCCGACTTGATCGAGCTTGGTGAACACCAGAATCGGATTCGCGCCACTGGCTTGCACCAGCAAGACATAGCGCTCAACCCGGCGCGGATTAAAATCACCATCCAGTCCGGTCACCACAAATACCGTATCGATATTTGCTGCGATTGGCTGCTGCTGGTAATGCTCGCCGGCACCGCCCCGTTTGAGCAAGCTAAAACGTGGAAGCAACCCCAGAATTTGTCCTTTCTCGCGATCTATATGGACCCAATCGCCAACGCATGCCCGGTCCTGCGCGGCAAAGCGCGGACGCGTCCACGGCGCTGGCGGCTGTGCGCGAAACCCCGCTTCGTCGCCGGTGGATATCTGGTACGCATTGCGGTGCTGACCGATGACCCGGGCGATCGCATCACCGGGCAGCTGCTCAATTAATTTGAGCCATTCGGGACGATCCGACCAGCCGATCGGTCGCAACTCCTGCAATTGCTGGGGTGATAGCCTCATTGGCCCATTCTAGCGGCAATTTACACAGGAGCTTCATCTGCCGCGTGCGATGCTGGCCCTATGAATCATTTCGCTCGCTTTGTCTTGTTCGCCGCCGGCCTGGGTTTTTTCGGCTTCGGCCTGTGGTTTTTGATCGACCCGATTGCCCCTTTGCACATGGCCGGGGTGCAAACCGATGGCGATATCGCCCGTATTGAATTCCGCGCATTTTATGGCGGTCTGGAAGTCGCACTTGGCGCCCTGCTTTGGTACTGCGCCTTCAAGCCTGATTGGCAGCGATTTGGCCTGTCGCTGGTGCTTATTGCACACATCGGTTTGGCATTGGGGCGCCTGCTGGGTTTAGCGCTAAACCCGGTGTTTACCCCCTTTATTATTACTGCACTGATCTGGGAAATTGGTTTTGCCCTGCTGGCGGCCTTAGCTCTGCGCAAAAAATCCTAAATCCTACAGCGTTTTAAACTTGGTTATTGCCGCCCGTGTGATTAGTCTATGCCTAGTTATCTAAGGCAGGCCTTATGTCTTTTTATTCCATGGCGACGCGCGACCGTCTGCGCGAAGTGCGTTACGAAATTCGCGGCGAATTAGCCCGCCGCGCCCATGCCCTTGAAGCGCAGGGCCGCAAGCTGATCAAGCTCAATATCGGCAACCCGGGCGCTTTTGATTTTCGCGCGCCGGATCATTTGCGTCAGGCAATTGCCGAGAACTTAGAATTCAGCGATGCCTACACCCACCAACAAGGCTTACCAGCAGCGCGAGAACGTCTCGCCCGGCATTACCGCGAACGGGGTTTGAGCGATGTTCAAGCCAGCCATATATTTATTGGCAACGGTGTCAGCGAGCTGATCGATTTGAGCTTGCGCGCGCTGCTCAACTTGGGTGACGAGGTGCTGTTGCCCAGCCCGGACTATCCGCTGTGGTCTGCGGCCACCATTTTAAATGACGGCATTCCCCGCTATTACAGCTGCAAACCGGAAAATCAATTTTTGCCGGACCCGCAGGTAATCGAACAATTGATCGGGCCGAAAACACGCGCGCTGGTCATCATCAATCCGAACAACCCGACCGGTGCCAGTTACCCGGAAGAATTATTGCGCGAGATGTTGGCGATCGCGCGCAAATATCGCCTGTTGGTGTTTGCCGACGAAATCTACGACGGCGTGGTCTATGGCGATGCGCAGTTTCATTCGGTGGCGCCGCTGCTGGAAGATCAGCCCTGCGTCAGTTTTGGTGGCCTGTCTAAATTGCATCGCGCCTGCGGTTGGCGCGTCGGCTGGATGGCACTGTCCGGCGAGACCAGACAAATCGATCGCTACCACCATGCGCTGGACTTACTCAGTGCGCTGCGCTTATGCGCCAATGTGCCGGGCCAGCACGCGATTGAAGCAGCATTGGATAACGAGCAAACGATTAGTGCACTGACCGATCCGGGTGGTCGGCTGTTCGAGTCGCGCCAACGCATTATTGATGCATGTGCTTCTAGCGAGTACCTGAACCTTGTAGCACCCGATGCCGCGCTGTATGCATTTCCGGGCGTCACTGAAGGTTTAATCCGCGACTTTGATGACTATCAATTTGCGATGGATCTGCTCGAGCAGGAGGACGTGCTCATTGTGCCGGGATCGAGTTTCAATGTGCCGTATCGCAATCATTTTCGCGTCACCATGCTGCCGCGAGCCGAGCAAATCGTTGAAGTATTCGAGCGCATTGAGCGTTTGCTGCAGCGGAGTGCGCAACACGGACAGGGATCGAGCAAGGCGCGCTAATGCTTACTTCCAAAAATGAGGACGGGTCACAACCGGAGCTTAAGTATCTGGCGCTCGGCGATAGCTACACGATCGGTGAAGCGGTGGCACCGGATCTGAATTGGCCGAACCAGCTTTGCCAAAAACTTGGTGAGCGCAATATTGAGATCGCGCCGGCGCAAATAATTGCCACCACCGGCTGGACTACCGATGAGCTTACAGCGGCCATTGATCAGGCCGATCCGCCGCAGGATTTTGATCTGGTCAGCCTGTCGATTGGGGTGAACAATCAATACCGGGCGCGCAGCGTCGCAGAATTTTCCGAACAGTTTGAACAGCTCCTGCTGCGCGCGATCGGGTTGGCGAAGCATCGCGCGGATCGGGTGTTTGTGGTTTCGATACCGGACTGGGGAATCACCCGGTTTGCCGCCGATAATCAACGATCAGCAGCGCAAATTCGCCAGGACATCGACAGTTTCAATGCTTGCAAGGCCAACATCTGCCGTAAGCATAATGTGCGCTGGATCGACATCACCCCCTGCTCACGGGCGCAATCGGGCAAATCAGACATGTTTGCTGCAGACGGATTGCACCCGTCGGCCGAACAGTATCGTTTATGGATGCAGGAAATATTTCCGGTTGTGCTAAATCTATTGCACTAGTTGTTCAGAACGGAGTTATGCACGATCCCGGATC
>CBDUOG010000060.1:0-12138 GCA_965368785.1 uncultured Gammaproteobacteria bacterium
CAACCGAATCAAAGCTTTGATACATCAATTCGACCCGGCCATTGCTGATAGCCACGAAACCGAGGCGATTTTCATGCGGAACCTGAATTTGGACTTCGAAGCCAAGCGCCTTCCAAAACACCAGTGAGGGTTCAATCGCGTCAACCAATAAAACCGGTGTCGATTTTTTTACGCTAGCCATCGAGGGCTCCTTGTCGTTGGAAAAAGAACCTAGATCGAACGGTGACTCCGATAGCCGCGTACAGGCCGGTGCTATCAGTATCAATACAATCAGCAAAAAGACTTTCATAGGAGTGTACTCCTTAGGCATGAGCCGCCCAATGATAAGGGCTCTGATAGACTGCGCTATCTGAACGATTCAGGGGTTGGTATGGCATCTCAGAGTAACTCACTAAGGGCAATTCTATTTGCGTTGGGCGCGAATTTTTGCATCTTCGTTTTCAAGCTCGGCGCAGCATGGTTGACTAAATCCGGCGCGATGCTGGCAGAGGCAATCCATTCGTTAGCCGACTGCGGAAATCAGGGCCTGCTGTTGATCGGTCTGAGCCGGAGCAAGCGCGCAGCCAGTGATGAGCATCCTTTAGGTTACGGAAAGACTATTTACTTCTGGTCCTTCGTGGTGGCGTTGGTTTTGTTCTCGATGGGTGGTTTATTTTCACTGATGGAGGGCTGGCACAAATTACATGAGCCCGAAGCCTTAAGCTGGCCATGGGTTGCAGTGGGTGTATTGAGCGCTTCGATCATCGCCGAATCGATCTCCATGCGCGCATGCATTGTCGAAGTGAATAAAGTCCGGGGCGATCGCAGCTTCTGGCGCTGGTTCCGTGAAAGCCGTCAGGCGGAGTTGGTTGTAATTTTTGGTGAAGACTTGGCGGCACTGCTGGGTTTAGTGCTTGCATTGATCGCCGTAGTCCTAACCATGATTACGGGCGATCCGATGTGGGATGCTCTGGGTACGCTCGCTATTGGCACACTTCTTATAGCCGTTGCGTTTTTCATTGCAATTGAAATTAAATCCTTGCTCATCGGTCAAGGCGTTGATCCTGTGCAACGCCAACAGTTGTTGGAGTTTTTAGGCCTTCACGAATACGTCGAAGAAGTCTATGACTTACGGACCTTACAAATGGGTAATGACGTGATGCTGGCCGTGAAGGCGAAAATGGCTCCGGTCGAGACACCAGAACTTTTGATCGAGCGAATTAACCAGGTTGAAAAAGCGATTAAGACTCGATTCCCGCAGGTGCGTTGGAGTTTCTTTGAGCCGGACAATAGCGCCGACTGAATTCAGCGAAGTTCCAACTCGCCGCTGATGCCGCCATACAGTGCTGATTCGTTCAGCACTTTAAGCTCAATGGATTGGCTGCTTTCATGTGACGCATCTCGCAGTGCTTCGCGACAGCTATCAAATAACTCACTGGCGCTGATATCGGCGTCAACGAAACCGCAAACGCCCACCTTGACCCTGTGCAAGTCGCTGTTTTCGTGGATTGGCGTGCGCAATACGCGCTGGCAGCCGTTGCGGATGTGTCCGGCCAGGATACTCGCTTCATGCGGCGGCGTTTCTGGCAGCAGGACCAGAAACTGATGGCCATCAATACGTGCCAACCAATCGGTTGAGCGAATTCTTCGGGAAATTGTCGCGCGCAGAAGTTCAAGTTCCGCTTCGCTTCGAGCCGAAGAGATCGGCGCAATTATCATGAGCGAGAGAGGATGCCGGTATCGCGTTGCCCTTAAGCACTCCTGAGCCAGAACATTGAGGGCCTTGCTGTGATCTACTTCCGGGTTGTCTGCTGCCAGTGTCTGCGCAGAAGCTATCGGTTGAGCTACGAACAGTCGGTAAATCACATAGCAAACTGCGCCGAATATAAATGCAACGTTGAGTGCGACCATCAAGTTGAGCAATAAAGCATATCTGGCGGAGCCGAAGAGCAGACTTGGTTTGGCTGCGAGGGCCAACACAAATGCGGCGACTGTGAGACTTGCCGCAATCCACAAAAATCGATCGTGCAATAACCTGTGCATCATCGCTCCATCAGCAAATAGATCGGCTGCTACTATTCAATTAGTAAAAACTACTGTCGTTTAGGTTTAATGCCACAAGGCCAGAACCACGGCGTAGAGAACAAACTGTACGATGTGATATCCACCATCAATGGCTAATAATTTAAAGCTGCGTTGTGCGAATTGGTAATTAATTGCATAGCTGGAAAAAATAAAAGCGATGCCAACCAATAGCGCGTCATGGATAGCCGCATGCATTTCAGGTTGAGGGCCGAGCAGGAATGCAAGTCCGTAGGCGGCTACAAACGCGAATAAAAAACTGATTCCGAATACTTTAGCTGGGTGCCCTTTAGCCTCAGTCACTCCGGTTTCGCGCATCCAGGTTTTGCCAAAAAGTATTGGCGAATACCAAAGGCCACCCAACGCAAAACTGAGAACGGCCGCAAGTAGAACAGCCCAAATATTGATATCTGGCATAAATCCCCCTTGATCACTCGATTTATGTGCCCGGGTAGGCACCCCTGGTGGCCAGAATGGCCCTTTTTCGGCATACGATCAAGCCGCCGGGGTCGGGTGACGGGCAGGTCCCGTTCTATACATTTGCCGGGTTCGGCATACAATGGCGGGTCTGGATCCAAAGTTCCTTCGAGAACAAGAGGCTTACATGAGTTGGTT
The DNA here is from genome assembly GCA_965368785.1 of uncultured Gammaproteobacteria bacterium. GTDB lineage: Bacteria > Pseudomonadota > Gammaproteobacteria > Xanthomonadales > Xanthomonadaceae > Silanimonas. The sequence goes on from CBDUOG010000060.1 coordinate 2,677, forward strand.
GACCAAATTGATGCCGTCGCGCATTCGAACTGAAGGCGGGAACAAGCGCGCAGTTCCTGAAGGAATATGGGAAAAGTGCGATAACTGTGGTGCCGCCTTGTACGCGCCGGAAGTCGATGAGCATCAGCACGTGTGCCCCAAATGCACACACCATATGGGTATTCCTGCGCGTGAACGCTTGCAGCATTTTCTCGACGCCGGGAGTTTCGAGGAAATCGGGGCCGAACTGGGTCCGGTCGATGCGCTGAAGTTTAAGGATCAGAAAAAATATGCGGACCGAATCAAAGCAAGCCAAAAGCAAGTCGGCGAAAAGGATGCATTAATTGCCGGCCGTGGCCGCTTGAAGGGTATGCCGGTCTGCGTTGCGGCGTTTGAATTTAAGTTTATGGGCGGGTCGATGGGAGCCGTGGTTGGCGAGCGCTTTACTCTAGCCGCCGAGCAGGCTTTGGAAGATGGCTGTCCGTTGGTGTGCTTCTCGGCAACCGGTGGCGCACGGATGCAAGAAGGCTTGTTCTCGCTAATGCAAATGGCCAAAACCTCTGCTGCGCTCGGTCATATGCGCCGCGCAGGTCTGCCGTACATCTCTGTGCTTACCCACCCAACGACCGGTGGTGTTTCCGCGTCACTGGGCATGCTCGGTGATTTGAACGTTGCCGAGCCTAAAGCCCTGATTGGTTTTGCCGGCCCGCGTGTGATTGAACAAACCGTGCGCGAAACCTTGCCGGAAGGTTTTCAGCGAAGCGAATTCCTGGTGGATCATGGCGCAGTCGACATGATTGTTGATCGACGCGAAATGCGTGATCGTCTTGCTGACATTCTGGCATTGCTGATGAAGAAGCCGGCAATTAAGCGCGAAGCCGAAGCAAGCTAATCATGAGTGCCCGGCGCTATTTTGGAACCGATGGTATTCGCGGACGTGTCGGCGAGGGCGTTATATCGCCGGACTTTATGCTGCGGCTTGGCTGGGCTGCCGGAAAAGTCTTCGCCAAGGGTGATAAACGCGCGACAGTCGTTATTGGCAAAGACACGCGCATTTCCGGGTATATGTTCGAGTCGGCGCTTGAGGCCGGCCTGTTGGCGGCCGGGGCCAATGTAAAATTGCTGGGCCCGATGCCGACTCCGGCGGTAGCCTACCTGGCGCAATCGTTGCGTGCGGATGCGGGAATTGTGATCAGTGCCTCGCACAATCCGCACCACGACAACGGCATTAAGTTTTTCTCCGGCCGCGGGGAAAAACTCAACGATGTAACCGAAGCCGCGATCGAGTCCTGGCTCGAGCAAGCCTTTGTTTGCGTTGAATCGGATCGTCTCGGCAAAGCATCGCGAGTAAACGACGCGCTCACGCGTTACGCGGAATACTGCAAAAACAGCGTGCCTGCAGGATTTAGTCTTCAGGGCCGCAAGATTGTTCTGGATTGCGCGCACGGTGCAACCTACCTGTCGGCACCGAAAGTATTCTCCGAGTTAGGCGCGCAGGTCGATGTCATCGCCAATGCGCCTAATGGCTTAAATATTAATCATGGCGTCGGCTCCACTCATCCGGAGGCCTTGGCCGCACGCGTCGTTGAAATCGGTGCTGAGCTGGGCATTGCGTTTGACGGTGACGGCGACCGTATTTTGATGGTCTCGTCGGACGGCACGGTGTATGACGGCGACGCGCTGATTCATCTTTTGGCAGAGGATTGGCATAAGAGCGGTCGCTTAAAAGGCCCGGTTGTCGGTACGCTGATGAGCAACTATGCGCTGGAGCGCGACTTGCAGCAGCAGGGGATTGGGTTTATCCGGTCCAAGGTCGGCGATCGGCACGTGCATAAGGTACTCAGTGATAGTGGTGGTGTTCTGGGTGGTGAAGCCTCCGGCCATTTGCTGTGCCTGGATAGCGCCTCAACCGGTGATGCAATCATTGCGGCACTGCAAGTGATGGAAGTGCTGGTTCGCAAAAATATTAAACTCGACGAAGCCCTGCGCAGTTATGCGCCGTTGCCGCAGAAAACTCGTAATATCCGTATAAGCGCAGGTAATAAACCTTTGGACACTGACGTTGTTCAGGCAGCCAGACAACATGCCGAAGAAGAATTGCAGGGAAAGGGCCGTTTGGTGCTGCGCGCATCGGGCACCGAGCCGCTCATTCGCGTGACGGTGGAGGCGGCCGATGAAGCATTGATGCAGTCGGTTCTGGCGCGATTGGCTGCCGCAGTCGAAAGTGCACTAAAAAATTGAATTCAGAAGAACCCAATTAAGAGATTCGATATGAGCCAAGCTTCCAGTGTAAAAATACCGACCCTTGATATCCGCGATTTTGACCGCGACCGCCAGGCATTCGTTGAAAAGCTGGGTCAGGCCTATTGCCAGTGGGGCTTTTGTGGAATTCGTGGCCACGGGATTTCAGAGGCGCAAATAAAAGAGGCTTACGAGCAGTTTTCTACACTGTTTGCATTGCCGGAAGAAACCAAGATGAAGTACCACATCAAAGGTACCGGCGGTGCCCGGGGCTATACGCCGTTTGGCATCGAGACTGCAAAAGGCGCCAAACATTTTGACCTGAAGGAATTTTGGCATATTGGCCGCGAAATTCCGGCTGACAGCAAGTACCGCGAATTTATGCCCAAAAATATTTGGCCCGGTGAATTGCCGGAGTTCAAACGGGTTGGCTATGGCCTTTATCAGGCGTTGGATGAATTAGGCTCACGAGTGTTGTCTGCGCTTGCTCTGTACATTGATCTGCCAATTGATTACTTTGCGGATAAGACTAATTTCGGCAATTCAATACTTCGGCCAATTCACTATCCGCCGATTACCGCTGACGAAGTGCCCAATGTTCGCGCCGGGGCACATGAAGACATCAATTTGATTACGTTGTTGGTCGGCGCAAGTGCGGCGGGTCTTGAAGTGTTGTCGCGCGATGGTCAGTGGATACCGTTCACCGCCGAAGAAGACACCATTGTGGTAAATATCGGTGACATGCTGCAGCGATTGACCAATCATGTGTATCCGTCAACAACCCACCGCGTGGTCAATCCGAAGGGTGAAGCTGCGCGCAAGCCGCGCTATTCAACGCCTTACTTTTTGCACCCCAATCCGGACTTTATGATCGAAACATTGCCGTCGTGTATTAGTGACAGTAATCCGAATCGCTATCCTGAGCCGATCAGCTCGCATGAGTATTTGATGGAGCGTTTGCGCGAGATCAAGCTGGTTTAGTCGGCATACATAGGGTTACGAGTACGGCGACTCCTCGGTCGCCGTTTTTTATGGTTGTCCGGTAATTAGGCCTGCAACAGGTTTAGGTGTCGTCGCGAAAATCTTTGCTTTTGCTAGCGACCAGTCCGCGGGCCAGTGCATCAGGTAGGTACTTGCAGATGCCTGCAACGAGCTGGTTCATACGGCCTGTAATAATTCTGCGTTTGCCGAGCTCGGCCGCTTCGATGGTCCTTTCAGCTACATCTTCACTGCTCAGCCATAAATATTTGGGCAGCTGCGATACCTTGCTGCGCATGCCATTTACATCGTGAAACTCTGAATAGGTAAAGCCCGGGCATACGGCGGTGACGGTTACGCCCTTAGGCTCCATCTCTAGCGCGAGATTTTCGGAGAACCGAATCAGAAACACTTTGCTGGGCCCATACAGAGTGTGGCCGGCTGAGGCGGGCACCAGACCGGCTAATGAAGCGATGTTGATGATTTTGCCTTTGCCGCGCTTTTCCATCGCAGGTAGAAACAGATAAGTCAGTTCACAAACTGCAGTGATCAGCACCTGCAAAAACTCTGCGTGGGTTTTCCAGTCGCTACTCAGGTATCGGCCCGGGATTCCGTAGCCGGCGTTATTGACCAGAGTTTCGACCAGTAGCCCGTGCTCTTGGGTGTGGGCCAATATGGCCCGGGCTGCGCCCGCGTTGGATAAGTCGGCGACGAAATAGCGGCTCGGCGCAAAATTTGAAAGCTCTGCGCATATTTCCTTGAGTCGGTCTTCGCGACGAGCAACCAGCAAGGTCGCTTTACCGCGCTTGGCATAGGCGCGAGCGATCGCAAGGCCAATGCCACTGCTGGCTCCGGTGATCAGGGTATAGGCATTGGATGACATGGATGGCCTCATTTGAATAAATCAAAGAATCTAGTATGCCAAGGCTGGTATTCTTTAGCTTGATCGATTGCAGGAGCCGCAGGTGCGCGCAAGAATTGTTGCCGGAAATTGGAAGCTAAATACCGACACCCAAACGGGTAAAGCCTTGCTCAAAGCGCTGTCTGACGCGAATCGGCCGGGAGCAGTGGACCTGCTGATTTTTCCGCCGTTGTGCTATTTGGCGGGTCTGAGCGCCGAGTATTCGGCTGAATTCGGCTTCGGGGCGCAGGATGTTGATCTGCATGCATCCGGGGCCTATACGGGTGAGACCTCGGCCGAAATGCTCAGGGACGTGGGTGCACGCTATGCTCTGGTCGGCCATTCCGAGCGACGTGAGTACCATCAGGAAAGCGACGAACTGATTGCCGATAAATTCATCGCCGCCAAGCGCGGCGGCCTGATTCCGGTGCTGTGTGTGGGCGAAACCCTGCACCAGCGTGAGGCCGGCCATACCGAGTGGGCCATCGAAAAACAACTCGAGCCGCTGCTGAAAAAAGGCGGCATTGGCGCATTTGCCGGTGCCATTCTGGCCTATGAGCCGGTTTGGGCGATTGGAACCGGCCGCACAGCCAGTCCTGAGCAGGTTCAGCAGGTTCATGCGTTCATCCGTAGCGAACTGGCCGCTCACGATGCTAAAATCGCCGGCTCGCTGCCGATTTTGTATGGCGGTAGCGTCAAGCCCTCTAATGCCGCGTCGCTGTTTTCACAGGCAGACGTGGACGGAGGATTGATAGGCGGAGCATCTTTGGTTGCCGAAGATTTTCTCGCGATCGCACAGGCGGCTGCACAGTAGCAGGAACAAAAACTGGTTATGGATTTTTTAACGATTACTCATGTGTTGTATTTGATCGTCGCAATCGCGCTGGTCATTGCAATTTTGCTTCAGAACGGTTCGGGCGCATCGGCTGGTAGCGGCTTTGGCGCGGGCGCTTCGGCAACCGTATTCGGATCGACAGGCTCGTCCAACTTCATGACTAAGCTGACCAAATGGATCGCGATCATTTTCTTCGCGATGAGTTTGGGCATGGCTTGGCAGGCTAGCCGCAAAGCGGAAGGTCCGGCTTTCGATGCCGACGATATTGGCGCTATGGCTGATTTGATGGAAGCACCGGAAACCGGCACAGCAGCGGTAGATGCAGCAGATATTCCGACGCTTCCGGAAGCAGGCGATGCAGACTTGGATGTGCCTGTTTTAGAAGAGGCGCCTAAAGCAGACGAAGAAAAAGCAGATAAAGAAGGCTCTAACTAGAGCAAAACAAAGTTCCGGCCTGTTATAATTTGCCGGCTTTGATTGAGTGGTCTGCAACAAAGTGATTTTGTATTGCCCAGGTGGCGGAATTGGTAGACGCACTACCTTGAGGTGGTAGCGACTTCGGTCGTGGAGGTTCGAGTCCTCTCTTGGGCACCATTTTTTAAGCTATCGCTTGGCCATGGGCGATAGCTTTAACGCAGGCTTGTACGGGCTTGCTCGCAGGGAAACAGCATGTTGGCCGAATACTTGCCGATCTTATTGTTTTTGATTGTGTCTACTGGACTCGGCGTAGTGTTATTAGTCGCCGGCTGGTTGTTGGGGCCCAAGCGGCCCAGTGCCGAAAAACTCTCGCCCTATGAGTGCGGATTTGAGGCCTTCGAAGATGCGCGTATGCCCTTCGATGTGCGCTATTACCTGGTAGCTATCCTCTTTATCGTTTTTGATCTTGAAATAGCCTTCGTATTCCCATGGGCCATGGTCTTCATGGAAGTAGGCGCGCCGGCACTAGTGGCGATGGCGGTATTTTTGGGGATTCTGGTTTTTGCTTTCATCTATGAATGGAAAAAAGGAGCGCTCGAATGGGAGTGATTCAGACCATTTCCGGCGCGTTGCACAACCCGGAGCCTTTGGCTCGGGTCGACGACATTCTTCGCCCCGAATCAGACAATCCGCTGTTTGAGCGCGGCTTTGTAACCACATCGGTGGATTCACTGGTGAATTGGGCGCGTACCGGTTCATTGTGGCCAATGACATTCGGCTTGGCCTGCTGTGCGGTTGAAATGATGCACGCTGGCGCCTCACGCCTGGACTTGGATCGCTACGGGGTCATTTTCCGCCCGTCGCCGCGTCAATCGGACGTCATGATTGTGGCCGGCACCCTGGTCAATAAAATGGCCCCGGCTTTGCGCAAAGTTTACGATCAAATGCCCGAGCCGAAGTGGGTTATTTCGATGGGTTCGTGCGCCAATGGTGGCGGCTATTACCACTATAGTTATTCCGTGGTTCGCGGCTGTGACCGCGTGGTTCCGGTCGATGTATACGTGCCCGGTTGTCCGCCGACAGCCGAAGCGCTGGTCTACGGCATTTTGCAGCTGATGAAGAAGATCCGCCGCACTAATACGATCGCCAGTCGCTGAGGAAGCCGAGCATGACAGACTCCCAGAAAGATCTTATCACCCGTCTGACAGAACGCTTTAGTAGCAAACTGACTTCGGTCCAAAGCCGTTTTAATGAAGTGACGATCGAAGTCAGCGTCGATGCATGGCTGGAAGTCACTAAAACGCTTCGTGACGATGCTGAGTTTCGCTTCGAGCAGGCGGTCGACTTATGTGGCGTCGATTTTTTAGCCTACGGCCAGAGCGAGTGGGAAACCCAGGACGTATCCTCTGAAGGTTTTTCGCGCGGTGTGGTCGGCGAGGGTCCGGGGCGTTTTAGTTGGCAAAGCCGCCCGATCGGGCACGGCCCGGAAAATCGTTTTGCGGTTGTAGTGCACCTGCTTTCGGTTCAGAACAACGCGCGTCTGCGCCTGCGTTGCTTCGCTGCCGACAATAGTTTTCCGGTGGTGCCATCTTTGGTCGAGCTGTGGCCGGGTCTAGACTGGTTCGAGCGCGAAGCCTTCGATCTATACGGCATCATTTTCGAGGGACATCCGGATTTGCGCCGCATTTTGACCGACTACGGATTTGTCGGCCATCCATTCCGTAAAGATTTCCCGTTGATCGGAAATGTTGAAGTGCGTTACGACGCAGAAAAGGGTCGAGTGATTTACGAGCCGGTATCCATCGAGCCGCGCGTTGGCGTGCCGAAAGTGGTGCGCGAAGATTCACGCTGGCTCCAAGCTGTGGCCGAATCCGCTACGCGAAAGAAAGAGGCCTGATTAATGACCCAGGAAATTCGTAATTACACGATGAACTTCGGCCCGCAGCATCCGGCAGCGCACGGCGTTTTGCGCCTGGTGCTGGAGATGGATGGCGAGACCGTAATGCGTGCTGATCCGCATGTGGGCTTGCTGCATCGTGCAACAGAAAAATTAGCCGAGTCTAAGCCATACAACCAATCGATTGGTTACATGGATCGTCTCGATTATGTGTCAATGCTGTGCAATGAACATGCCTACGTTCGTGCGATCGAAAATTTAGCCGGTATCGAAGCGCCGATTCGGGCGCAGTACATCCGTGTCCTGTTTGATGAGATTACCCGGGTTCTGAACCACCTGATGTGGATCGGAACCAACGGTTTGGATTTAGGCGCAATGGCGCTGTTTTTATATGCATTCCGTGAGCGCGAAGAGTTGATGGATTGTTACGAAGCGGTGTCCGGCGCGCGTATGCACGCAGCGTACTATCGCCCCGGTGGCGTGTATCGTGATTTGCCTGATCATATGCCGCAGTTTGCCGAGTCGCCGTGGCGCAAAGGTAAAGACCTGAAGCGCTCGAATGCATGGCGCGAAGGTACTCTGCTCGAGTTTATCGATGCGTTCGCCAAAGATTTTGATGGCAAGATTGATGAGTACGAAAATTTGCTCACCGACAATCGCATCTGGAAGCAGCGCACGGTAGGTATCGGCGTAGTCAGTCCGGAACAGGCTCTGGCCTGGGGCATGACCGGCCCGATGTTGCGCGGCTCAGGTATTGTTTGGGACCTTCGTAAGAAGCAGCCTTACGCTGCGTACCGCGATCTCGACTTTGATATTCCGGTGGGCACCAATGGTGACTGCTATGACCGTTATCTGGTGCGCGTGGAAGAAATGCGCCAGTCCAACCGGATCATTAAGCAGTGCGTGCAGTGGCTGCAGACCAATCCCGGTCCGGTGATGGTCGATAACTTCAAGATTGCGCCACCTAGCCGTGAATCAATGAAGGGCGATATGGAAGCGCTGATTCACCACTTCAAGCTATTTACCGAAGGCTATTGCCTGCCAGCCGGCGAGACGTACTCGGCGGTCGAGGCGCCGAAAGGCGAATTCGGTATCTACATGATTTCCGATGGAGCGAATAAACCGTTCCGTTTAAAAATTCGTGCCCCGGGCTTTGCCCATCTCTCGTCGATGGATGCCATCGTCAAAGGGCATATGTTGTCAGACGTCGTAGCAATGATCGGTACCTACGATGTGGTATTCGGCGAAATCGATCGATAGGGCAAGATAATGAAAGCAACCGGAAATTTCGAAGCCTGTCAGCACGTAGATCCTAAGCAGGTGCTGAGTGAAAAAACCATTGCCCATATGGAAGAGTGGTTGGCGCGCTTTCCTGCGGATCGTCGTCGCTCGGCAGTGATTCAGTCCTTATTTGCCGCACAAGAGCAAAATGGCGGCTATTTAACCGACGAGATTATTGCCGCAGTTGCCAAGTACATCGGTATCCCACCGGTATGGGCATACGAAGTAGCGACGTTTTATTCGATGTTCGCGCTGGAGCCGGTTGGCCGAAACAACGTAGCAATTTGCACCAATATCAGCTGCTGGTTAAATGGCGCCGAAGGTGTTGTGAAGTATTGCGAAAGCAAATTGGGCATCAAACACGGTGAATCCTCTGCGGATGGCAAGGTGTTTTTGAAAGTTGAAGAAGAATGTCTGGCGGCGTGCTCGGGCGCGCCGATGATGGTTGTAAATGGTCATTACCACGAGAATCTGACCGAAGAGAAAATCGATCAGATTCTTGATGGGCTGAAGTGAGGATTGCATGGCGCACCACGAAACCAAAGGTCCGGTAGGACCGGCACCCAAAGAGCATCAAGTTGTTTACACAACCTTGCACTTTGACACGCCATGGAGTTATGAGAGCTACCTGAAAACCGGTGGCTATTCGGCGTGGCGTAAAATTCTGGCGGAAAAGATTCCACCGGAACAGGTGATCGAGCAGGTCAAATTAAGCAATCTGCGCGGCCGTGGCGGCGCTGGCTTCCCGACTGGCTTGAAGTGGAGCTTTATGCCGCGAAACGCGCCGGGCCAGAAGTATATTTTATGCAACTCCGACGAATCGGAGCCGGGTACCTGCAAAGACCGCGATATTTTGCGCTTCAACCCGCACTCGGTCATCGAGGGCATGGCGATTGCCTGCTATGCGACCGGTTCCACGGTTGCCTACAACTA
>CBDUOG010000061.1:0-11676 GCA_965368785.1 uncultured Gammaproteobacteria bacterium
TTGCAATGTAGGGCTTCAGGCCTTCCTCGCCGAGTGCATAGATCGCTGCGGGTGTATTGGCTTTTGCAAAAAGTTTGCGCGTTGCTTTATTGACCCCGACGTCGGTTGCCTGAGCCGAGAGAATGACCGCTATCAGCAATTCGAAGTCTGAGTTGTAAATCAGCTCGGTCGTTGGTTTGGGGTTGAGTTCGGCCAGGCGCGCGAACAACTCATGGCGTTGTGCAGAATTCATACAGACTGACTCGATCGTCGAGCATTCGCCCATGTCAGTAATTTTTGTCGCACGGCGATGATTATAGCCAGCGCTAAAAATGCACCGACCGGCAGCGAGGCCAGCAGAAAACCGCGATAGTCTGATAGCACGGTAAACGTGAGCGCAGGTAAGCCCAATAACTCTGAGCTGCCGGCAAACACCGTGCCCTGGCTCAATAGTTCGCGCAGCGCGCCAATGGCGAGCAGGACCCAGAGAAATCCGAGGCCTGCCGAGAACCCATCAAGCGCGGCAAACCCGGGATGATTACGCGAGGCAAACGCCTCGGCGCGGCCCATGATTGCGCAGTTGGTAACAATCAATGGAATGAAAATGCCAAGTACTTCGTAAAGCTGCGGGAAAAATGCGCGTATCGCCAATTCGGTCCCGGTAACCACCGCGGCAATTATCATCACAAAAGCCGGTATCCGGATATCCCGGCCGATCAATGATCGCAGGCTAGCTACCAGCGTATTGGTCAGGATCAGTGCCAACAAGGATGCCAGTCCGAGTCCCAGGGCATTGACCGCGTTGTTGCTCACCGCCAAAAGTGGGCACAGCCCCAAGAGCTGAACCACGCCGACATTGCCCTTGGAGATGCCGAAGGAAAGGATGCCGCGTGCGCTAAGTGTCGCCTCGCTACTCATGGCCGATCCACGCTTAAGTGTGCGGTGCTTGCGGCCGTTTCAATTTCTGCCGAGTGGGCGGCAATAATGGCGCGCACCCGATGCACTAATTTAAGTGCCGCTCGTGACGTAATCGTTGCACCACTGATTTGGTCGAGCTCACCGCCATCGCGGCGCAACTGCCAGGCGGGGTCAGATGCGCTTTGCGGCGCTGATTTTTGTGCGAAAATGCTCAGCCAATCCCCGCGCTGACGGTCGATGCGATCACCCAAGCCGGGCGTTTCCTGATGTGCAAGACTAATGACTGAAATTATTGAAAATTGATTGTCGATCGCTACCAGCAGCTGCATTTCACCGTTGTAGGCCTCGGTGCTAGCTGCCTCAACCACATAGGCACTAGGCACGCCATTCAATTTAGCTCGATAGACTTTTATCGGTGAAACGATTCGCAAATTTTCAGGCACTGCGATCGTGACGTAGTCGGAGCTCAGCTCGTTATCGAATCGCTCAGGCACCAGCACGTAGTTTAGTTTTTCGAGCCGGATTACCTGCTCGGAGATCGTAATTCGGTCAATACTCAGGTGGTATATGCCCGCTAATAGTAAGACACAGGCCATTCCGAGAATGGCCAATTGACGTGGCGCACGAAAATTAAATCGTGGTGTCTTGCTCATCATTATGTGTCCGGTGCGCCTTTGGACCCGGCGCCGAAAGCCGGCGGCGCGGTGAACCGATCAATCAACGGGGCGAACGCATTCATCAGCAATACCGCGAATGCGATTCCGTCAGGGTATGCGCCCCATCGGCGGATGGCTAAGGTGATGATAGCCACTCCCATGCCGAAGATCAGGCGTCCCCGGGCGCTGCGACAGCCGGTGACCGGATCGGTAACAATAAAAAATGCGGCCATGACCATCGCGCCGGAAAAGACATGGTTAAGTGGGAAGGGATGGAAATCCGAATCCAATAAATAAAACGGCAGACTTAAGGCGATTGTGGTGACCAATGTCGCAAGCGGCGTCTGCCATGGAATGATGCGCTTGTAGAGCAAAAACAATCCGCCGAGAAAATAAAAATTTGCGATCCACTCCCAACCGCGACCACCGAAATCGCCAAATATCGGATCTTGTCTGATCTCACTTAAGCTCGCGCCTTCACGCACACCCATGCGGATTACATCCAGCGGCGTAGCTTGCGCGATGCTGTCCCATAACTGCGGTTCGATCACTTGAATTTGCAGGATGACTTGCAGTGACTGCCAAACGCCGAGTTCATCAGAGCGCAGGCCCGAAGGCGCTAACCACTGAGTGTATTCATAGGGAAAAGCCAGAATTACAACAGCAACGCCGACCATCGCCGGGTTAAATAGATTCAGGCCCAGACCGCCATACAGGTGTTTGGCGACGACGATCGCGGCGAACATGCCAATAGCAATCAGCCACCACGGAGCCAGCGGCGGCATGGCCAGTGCGAACAGTATCGCGGTGAGTGGAGCGGAAAGGTCAGCCATAAAATCACGGGCTGCGGTTTTGCGCAGGCGCAACATAATGAATTCGAAAATTAGCGCAAGTCCGCACGCAAGCGTGATCTGCCAGAAAACACCGGGTCCGAAAAACCAAACGCTCGCCATAATTGCCGGCAATAGCGCCAGTATTACGGTGCCCATGACCTTCTGAACAGATCGTGTGCTGCGCAGGTGTGGCGCATCAGACGTGTCGAAATGGCGCATTAGTTTTCGTCGTCCTGTTTCGATTGTTTGATCGCTGCCCGGGCCTTAGCGACGGCAGCAGCTGCTGCTGAGCTTACCTGCTTTAGCTGTTGGCGCTGTGAGCGACGTTCATGCTTCTCGATTTGCTCAATTTGCAAACGCTGTTCTCGTTGCTCAAAGCGATGCCGTGCATCCTCGGCACGTTGGCGTTGCTGCGCCTGATGGCGTAGCTGCAATTTTGTGAGCCTGAACCGCGCAGTTAATTTAATTTGACTTGGACACACCAGATCGCAACAGCCACATTCGATACACGCATTTAGATTTAGCTCGTGCAGGGCCTCGGTCTGCTCGTTCTCAATTCGCCAGAACAGAGCTTGTGGCTGCAGGTGTGCGGGACACACTGTTGCGCAATCGCCGCAGCGAATGCAGGGCATTTCGGGTTGGATAGTCCGCGCCGGGTCTGCATCAACCAAGATGCAATTACTGGTTTTACCGATCGGGTAATTATCGTGAGCCACCGATATGCCCATCATCGGGCCGCCGATAATGAGTCGATTCGCCTGATCGGTGTAACCACCGGCGGCGTCGATCAGATGGTGAATCGGCGTGCCGATGAGCACCCGATAATTACCCGGGCGTTTAACGCCTGCGCCGGCGACGGTAACCACACGACTGATCAATGGCATGCCCAGATCGACCGCCTGATACGCCGCAAATGCGGTGCCTGCGTTGTGCACTAAAACACCGATGTCGCGCGGCAGACCGCCCACTGGCACTTGCTTGCCGGTCAGGCTGTAAATCAATTGCCGCTCACTGCCCGCCGGATAGCGGCTGGGTACGGCCATACATTCAATAGGCAATTGGTGCTGATCGATCGCGGCCTGAACGCACGCCTGCGCTTCACCCATCGCATCTTCCAAAGCGATAATAATCTGGCTAGCACCGCAGGCCGCGGCCAATCGCAGCGCGCCGCGTAGTACCTGTTCGGCGTGCTGCTGCAGCAAACTTTCGTCGCAGCTGATGTACGGCTCGCACTCAGCGGCGTTAATAATCAGGCAGGCACGACCATGCGAGGATTTTTGTGCGGTGGGAAATCCCGCGCCGCCCATTCCCACCAGACCTGCCTTTTGAAAGCGCTCAATCAGTGCGTGCGGTTCGGGCGTCGCCGCCGGCCAGACGCCGTTCTGCTGCCACGGCCCGGGGTGTTCAACCCGCAGCAACACATGGGCGACCTCGATGTCCGGCAGATGCGCCAAAGGGCGCATTTGAATGTCTGTCACCACACCGGTCATTGGTGCGTGAACCGGTGCGCCGAATTCTTCATGCATTTTGCCAATGCAATCGCCTTGAACGACTCGCTGTCCGCGCTCGACAACAACACGCGCAGGCTCTCCACTATGTTGCAGCATCGACACGCACAGCTCCGCCGGTGCCTCGCAAAGACTCAAGTTGCGTGCATCTTCGGGCTTTTTGTTCCGATCCAGCCGCAGTCCACCGTGGAAGCTAAAAAGGCTCATCGGATCTATTCTAACGTCCGTGGAAACTGGCTTTGCGTTTCTCCAGGAATGCTGCGCTACCTTCTTTTTTATCGTCGGTAGAAAACATCAGGCCGAAGGCTTGCGATTCGTAATCCAGACCGATTTCAATCTCCGCTTCACCGGCGATCAAAATGCAATCCAACGCGGCTTTCAGCGCCAGCGGTGCGGATCGACTCAGCTGCTCGGCAATTTTAAATGTGTGCTCTTTAAGTTGATCCGCTGGAACGACGTCGTTGACCAGACCGAGGACCTTGGCGCGTTGTGCGTCGATCGGCTTGCCCAGCAAACACAGCTCCATCGCCGCCGATCGTCCTGCCAGGCGCAGTAGGCGCTGGGTGCCACCAAAGCCCGGGATCAGACCCAAATTGATTTCGGGCTGCCCCAGCTTGGCATTTTCCGAGGCAATGCGTAGATGACAGGCCATGGCCAATTCCATGCCGCCACCGAGCGCAAACCCGTTCACCATGCCAATTACCGGCTTATTCATGCGCTCGATGCGCAGCATAAGCGCCTGCCCGAAGCGTGAAAATTCCAGCGCATCGCTGGGGCTCAGGCTATTCATTTCGGCAATATCGGCGCCGGCAACAAATGCCTTGTCTCCGGCTCCGGTTAACACAATCACCCGAACTTCAGGCAACTCGGCGGCCCGTTTAAATGCGCTGTGAAGATCGCTAAGTGTTTGATAATTAAGTGCGTTTAGCTTATCCGGGCGGTTGACACGGATCATCATTACCGCGTCTGACTTTTCTACCAGCAGGTTTTCATAGTTCAGCATTGAGTTCTCCTTAAATAGCAAATTAAGCTTTGATGCGTTCCGTCAGTGGCGGTTCAGCACAATGAGCGATATTCTATGGCCCGCTCGAGGTGTTTTACTGCCTCAATTGTCCCGTTCGGAGGTTTTGAATGAAGTTTCGCGCATTGGCTGCCCTTATTTCGGTTGCCGTTTTTTCAGTTGGCGCCGCAGTAGCGCAGTCTAACAACGCTCGCCCGGCACCGCAGGCACCTGCCCAGTTGCCGCAGCCGGACAAAGCCCTACTCAGCTACGCACTCGGTTATGACAGTGGCATGAGCATCGCCGGTACCAAAGCTGATGTCGACATGAGCCAGGTTGCTCGTGGTTTGCAAGATGGCGCGGGCCAGAAAGATGCGGCATATAGCCGTGAAGACATGACCCGTGCTTTGGGCTGGTTACAGCAAAAGCTGGCTGCTGAAGGTCGCGCAGAGTTCGAGCGCATTGCTTCGGAAAACAAAAAGAAGTCTGATGCCTATATTGCGCAAAACCGCGCCAAGCAGGGTGTGGTCACCTTGCCAAGCGGTATCCAGTACCGTGTGATCGACGCCGGTACCGGTTCTAAGCCGACCGCTAACAGCGAAGTTCAATTGCACTTCCGCTATTCACTGGTTACCGGTCGTGAAATTGCCAACACCTACAGCTCGCCGGAAGCAAACCCGGTTAGCTTCAAGGTTGATCAGTTTCCGCTGCTAGGCATCCGTGAAATTTTGCCGATGATGGCCGCTGGCTCACGTTGGGAAGTTGTTCTGCCGGCTGACAAAGCATTCGGCGACAGCCCGAACTCACCGATTGGCCCGTCGCAAGCTTTGCTGTTCGACGTGAAGGTTGTCAGCGTCAAGTAATGTGTTTACCGGCACCGTACGCGGTGCCGGTTTTATCTCTATGAATTCTCAATTTAAAGCCGTACTCAGTCCGTGTATCGGAATTTGCACTCTGGATGCTCAGGGTCGCTGCGAGGGATGCTTCCGGACTTCTGCTGAAATTGCGCGTTGGACCCAAATGGGCGATGACGAGCGCCTGCATCTCATGGACGTGGTGCTACCACAGCGAATGCCGGCAACGTGATTTTCACGTTTGATTCCGATGATTTAATCCGGCGTGCGCTGCACCCCCTGGATCTGCCGCCGCATGAGCCTGCAGCCAATCTTTCCGACTTAGCAGATGTATTACAGGGCAGGCAGCTGCGCCCGGCTGCCGTATTAATGCCGATGATCTGGCGCCAATCCTGGCATCTTGTCTTGACCCAACGTACCGAGAATTTAGCGCATCACCCAGGGCAAATCAGCTTTCCGGGCGGTTCTTTAGAATCCGAAGATTTAACGCCTATGCACGCCGCCTTGCGTGAAGCCGAAGAAGAAATCGGGCTCGAGCGCAGCGCGAGCAAAGCGCTGGGCTATCTGGATGGCCTGGCAACGATTACCGGCTTTCATGTGTATCCGGTCGTCGCCATAGCGCCTGACGACTTCAAAGCAAAAATTGATTATTCGGAAGTTGCCGATGTATTCGAAGTGCCTCTTGAGTTTTTACTCGACCCGGCCAATGAGCAAACCCGCGAGGTGGAGTTTCAGGGGCGAGCGCGGCAAATCTTCGAATACAATTTTGGCGAGCGCCGCATTTGGGGTGCCACCGCATCCATCATTCGCAATCTGCGTTTGCGCCTGGATAAGCTCTGATGAACACGTCTGCGCTCATTGAAGTGGCCGAGTTGCAGCAGGTGATTAATCGCGCCGACCTGCGCGTTGTCGATGCACGCTACGTGCTTTCGCAGCCGGAGGCGGGCAGAGAACTCTGGACGCGCTCACATATTCCGGGCGCACAGTTCGTTGATTTGGATTCGGACCTTTCTGATCACCAGAAATCATCCGGTCTGGGCCGGCATCCGCTGCCGGATGCCGGGAAATTCTGTGCCGTTCTGGAGCGCATAGGCATCAGCCCCGATTCGCATGTCGTGGTCTACGACGCAGCCGATGGCGCCATGGCCGCCGCGCGCTTCTGGTGGATGTTGCGCCTGCTCGATCATGAGCGGATCCAAGTACTCAACGGCGGCTTAGCGGCATGGGTAGCAGCGGGCGCGGCCTTAAGTTCGGAAGCGCAGCCCGTGGCGCGCGGCAACTATCAGGCGAGTTTTGATTCGTCGCAGATGATTTGGACAGGCCCACTGCGTGACGCGTTGGGCCAACGCAGCGTGCAAGTTATCGATGCGCGTGCGGCCGAGCGGTTTCGTGGCGATGTTGAGCCGCTGGATAAGAAAGCCGGGCATATCCCGTCGGCGCTGAATCGTCCTCTGGCGACAAACTTGATCGACGGGCGCTTCAAGCCCGCAGAGCAATTGCGCAGCGAGTTTCAGGCATTGCTGGGGTCACATGCATCTAATGAGGTCGTGCATAGCTGCGGCTCCGGGGTTACGGCTTGCCACAATTTATTGGCGATGGAAGTTGCCGGACTGCACGGCGCACGCATTTACCCGCCGTCTTGGAGCGGATGGATCAGCGATCCGGAAAACCCGATCGCCCTGGGCGACTAATTATTTTTTGCCGAGTTTTTGCAGCAGGGCATTGAGCGCGGCCTGGGTGTCCGGGCCATACCAATCATCAAGAAACTCACCGAGCGAAGACTGGGTGAATTGATTGAGCGTATCGACCATGTCTTTGCGCGCCAATGCCCGGGTCTTGAGCATGGGTGTGCGTGGCAGACTCGATAATTGTTCGAGGAAAACCAAAGCGCGGTTGACCACTTCGCCGTGCGCGCTGAGTTCATCGACCATGCCCAACTTAAAAGCGCGCGCCGAATCTACCATCGCTCCGTGCATCATTAATTGCGTTGCTTTGTTGGCACCGACACAGCGGACCATCAGGTACTGGATCGGGCCCGGCACGACGAGTCCGACCTGGGTTTCATTCAGGCCGATCTTAAAATCGCCCTCAGCCATCACCCGATAATCGCAACACAGCGCTAATACGCAGCCACCGGCCGGGTTATGCCCGTTGATGGCCGCAACAATTGGTTTTTCCAAAGAGGCGAGTTTTTGCGCAACGCGAAAAAACAGCATCCAGCTTGCGCCCAGTTCCTCGCGCTTGAGTCCGGATAGGAAAGGCACATCCAGGCCCGCCGAGAACACCTTATCGCCACCACTAAGGACTACGCCGTCGCAGCTCGATTGCTCCACTTCGATCAAGGCATCGAGCAGTGCTTGTAGCAACTGCGGATTCAGCGCATTGACCGGCGGCCGGCTCAGTTTGATTTCGGTTTGCTTTCCGTGTTCGATGATTTCGATCATGTCATAGCACTTTGATGTCGGCTGGCCATTGGTACGTCACAGTGTAGCGAACTTTCTGCTCACCGCCAGCGGGCACGCTAACCGGCACACGAATGGTTTGAGAATCGATTTTTTCAAAGCGATGTGTGCTGCTTTGAATCTGCCAATCACTCCAACGCGGCAGTCGTTCTTCGAGCTCAATGGTCACCGCTTCGCTTTTCGCATTGCGCAGAACAATTTCAAAGCTTTCGGTCATCACGCGGCCGCTGCGATTGACTTGAAAATCTTTGGCTTCACGCTGCGCGCTTAAATCAAAGCTTTTGCCGATGGCCAGCTCGATCTCGCGTTCAGCGGCGGTGTGCGCCAAGCTCGCTTCGCCCAGGAATGCATCGCCTTCAAACATGCGAACACGTCCTGCCGGCAGCGGTGCGCCCAGCCCGGATTTTTTATCGTTCGTAAATTTCACCGTTGCCAACACCATCAGCTCACCCTGATTGGCATAGTGCTGATCGATAATCGGCACGCGCGGCATCCAATTGCCGGAGCCCGACTGAATCACATAACGGCGCGCGCAGCTTGCATCGCTCTTGGAGTCGATTAGCGGTAGGCGCTGCGCTGAACCATTGCTCAGCACGACCGGTCGCGGGTAGGGGTACGCATAGTTCTCGCCCGACGCGGTGGCGGTGGGTGCGGCGTCTTCCATCATCGCGCGCTTCATCGGTGGCGCCGGTGCTGCCATTTCAGCCACATAAATGTCACTTCGGCCATTGCGAACGCGATTGGGCTCACCGGCGATCAAGGTCAGTTGCTCAGCGTTAAATGTCTGACCGCTGCGGTTAGCCACCATTGCTACACCACTGAAATCCATCCGGCAGCTGGGTCCGGAGCTAAGCCGCATTGCATATTCGGCGCGCCATGCCAGTCCGGCCGTGGCGTATTCGAGCTGCAGCGTTTCGGCTTGAGACTTTCCGCCGAGGATGTCAAAGCGCAAGGTCGGCTGTGTCACCAAGCCATCAGGTAGTTTATTCAAATGGAAATTATCGTACTGGGCGATAAATCGAACCCGGCCATCGGCTTCTTGAATCGTTAATCCGCTGCCAGCGGAAAGCAACACGCCTCGATATTGTTGTGTGCGCTCGCCCTGGGTTTTTTCGACGATGACTTCTGCGCCGATCGAGCGTTGCAGTAATTCATGTTGTTCGGCGGTTGCGAAATCAAATCGCTGGCTGCGAATACTCATACCCACAGGCAAGCTCAGTTCAACGGTCGATGAATCCAAGGCATAGGGTAGGTTACTTAAGGTGATTGTCTCACCGCCGGCTTTAATGTTCTGGCGCCACTGTTGACGAACAAGCGCAAAGCCGGGGCCATTGGCGTATGCGGGGCTTCCATAAACCGCGTCATAGTCGCCGCTATAGATGCTGATATGCGTTTGTTCTGAATCCGCTGCAAGGGTGGCGCTGCTGCTGATCAGTGCGAGAACAATACCAACGAACAAATTCCTGTGTTGCATGGTGGAAACCCCTGTGTTGTGCAATTACTATAAACACATGAACGTAACGCAATGCATGTACGGGTTAATTTTTTCAGCCAGTGTCTTTGTTGTGGTTGGCTGCGATTCAGCTAGCCGGAGCTCAGCGCATGAGGTGAATGAGGCGGCCGATTGCCAACCGACGCTGGATGCCGCCTGGGTTCGATTGGCGCCACCGGATGCGCCGGTGATGGCCGGCTATGCGGTGCTTAACAATCCCTGCCAACACGCCATTGAGGTTGTGGATGTTGAGAGCAAAGACTTCGCAATGGCGATGTTGCATCGAACCGAGTCGGTGGACGGGGTGAGCACGATGCGCGATGCCGGCGCCTTAGCTGTGCCAGCCGGAGGTTCTCTGCAGTTTGCGCCGGGTGGTCTGCACATTATGCTCGGCGGCGCTGAGCAGAGCTTCAATGAGGGCGATCGGGTGCGGATTCGCTTGGTGCTGGCCGATGGACAGCGGGTGTTTTCGTATTTCGAACTTCGGCGCGACGCGCCCTGAGGTTTAGCTACACGCTGCGCGCATCGACTCGGGCAGCTCGACCGGCTTGCCTTCACGATTCACCCAAACCAACACCGCATTGCCGTCGCCATAGACCTTTTCGCTGTCGTCTAAAGCGCTAATCCGATGGGCGATGGTCAGGCTCTTGCCACCCACGCGCTCCACAAACATCTCGGTTTTCAATTTTTCCGGCCACGTAATCGGGCGGCGGAAATTCATTTGCACCGCGGCCAGAATTGGAGCGATGTCCGGGTTATTCCACGCGCCGCTTAAGCTCATAAACCATTGAACGCGGGCATCTTCGATATAGCGCAGGAACACGGTGTTGTTGACGTGACCAAAGGCATCCATGTCGCCCCAGCGCACTTCGGTTTCGGTGGAGTAGAGCAGTTTCATACGCGTTTTTTCCTTGCAACTTTGCGCGGAGCCCGTTTCTTCGCTTTGGGTTTTTTCAGCGCAGTTTCTTCCAGCATGCGCGCCAAAAATGCGCCGGTGTACGAGTCTTTGGTCGCCGCGATATCTTCCGGGGTGCCGGTTGCCAAAATAGTACCACCGCGATGGCCGCCTTCCGGACCTAAGTCGATTATCCAGTCCGCGGTTTTAATCACGTCCAGATTATGCTCAATCACCACAATCGTATTGCCGTCATCGCGCAGTTGATGCAGAACCTGCAGGAGATGTTCGATGTCGTGGAAGTGCAGGCCGGTGGTGGGTTCATCGAGTATGTACAAAGTACGCCCGGTATCGCGACGCGATAACTCTTTGGATAATTTGACGCGCTGCGCCTCACCGCCTGACAGTGTGGTCGCGCTCTGGCCCAGTTTGATATAGCTCAGGCCGACGTCGATTAGGGTTTCGAGTTTTCGCGCAATTGCCGGCACCGGCTCAAATAGAACGAGTGCATCTTCAACGGTCATTTCCAGCACGTCGTGGATCGAATAACCCTTGTACAAAATATCCAGGGTTTCGCGGTTATAGCGTTTGCCATGGCAGACATCGCAGGGCACATACACGTCCGGCAAAAAGTGCATTTCAACTTTGATCATGCCGTCGCCCTGACAGGCTTCGCAGCGACCACCGCGCACATTGAAACTGAAGCGACCCGGTGCATAGCCACGCGCACGCGATTCTGGCACCTGTGCAAACAATTCGCGTAGCGGTGTAAACAAGCCGGTGTACGTGGCCGGGTTGCTGCGCGGGGTGCGGCCGATCGGGCTTTGGTCAATGTCGACCACTTTGTCGAAGAGGTCCATGCCCTGCACCGAGCGGAACGGTGCGGGTGTGGTGCCGGCGCCGTTGAGTTCACGCGCCGCCAGCTTGTACAGGGTTTCGTTGATCAGGGTCGATTTGCCCGAGCCAGACACACCGGTGACCGCCACGAACAAGCCGCTGGGGATTTCCAGATCGACGTTCTTTAAGTTATTGCCGGTCGCGCCGGTGAGCTTAAAAATCATGTCCGGATTCGGCGCATG
>CBDUOG010000062.1:0-11086 GCA_965368785.1 uncultured Gammaproteobacteria bacterium
TCACTCAATTAGCAGTGATCTCACGAATACTAAGAAAGTAGAATGACCGCTCGAAAATTAGCGATAGTTAAAAGAGTTCTGGCACGCCCATCGTTACTGTATGCCAAGGCTCGTCAATGGGCGTCGGAAAGAACGGTTCTAACTAAATACCGATCATCGAAAGAGATCGCCCCGCTACGGGTGCAGCCGGTCATATGGGTTAGAACGCCAAAAACGGCAAGCAGTGCAGTTAGGCAGATACTCAGTGCAACCGGAAGACTTATCGATTTACAACGCGAATCTGTCGTTGAGGTTTCCCGAGAGCTTTGCGAATACAAGATAATCTCGATCGGGACAAATCAAGTCAGAGAATTCAGGGATGCGCATCCGGCGGTTTGGGAGAGGGCATTGCGTTGGGCAGTGGTAAGGCATCCGTATTCAAGAGTGCTATCAGCTTGGCAATATATGGACTCTTTACGTACGTGCGACCTAGACGAGTTACTTCGCAATCCTCCTACTAAAGATTCCCCGTCGGAATACCATCATTTTACATCTTCATTTTTTGAGATGCTCTCAGTCGACGGCGACCTCATAGTAAACGATATAACTTTATACGAAGATTTAGAGCGGTCTTTGGCGGACTTATTCAAGAAGTTGGGGGTGGAATTCCATGGCCTCCCGGTAGTTAATGTAACGCCGGGAAAGAAACGATATGAATTAACCGAGTGGCAGAAACAGAGGATTTTCGAGTTATATGAAGCAGACTTTGAAGCTTTTGGCTACGCTCGTTGATTTATCTCGAGTCAGGATTTACGGCAACCTACATTAGGCTGGCTCAGTGGCTAATCACCATATAAGAAAGACGCTATGTGTGGGTTCATAGCAATAATAGGGGCCGAGCAAAGCCCACAGGGTCGTGACGTTGGGCCTGCACTTAAAGTAATGGGTCATCGCGGCCCCGATGGTGAGGGTCAAGATCAAGTCTGTAATGGTAGCGTATCGCTGGGTCACGTCAGGTTATCGATTATCGATACAAGTGATGCCGGCGATCAGCCAATGTGGCTGGATCAGCGATACTGCATTGTTTTCAATGGGGAGATTTACAACTACCAAGAATTGAGGAAAGAGCTTCAGGAACTCGGCGAGCGGTTCGCATCGAGATCAGATACCGAGGTAATTCTCAGGGCATTTCGAGTATGGGGCCGCGATTGCGTGCGGCGATTCGTAGGAATGTTTGCGTTTGTAATAATTGACCAAGAGCGACGAGAAGTCTTCGGCGCTCGCGACCGAGCAGGAGAAAAACCGCTTTATTATTCTCGTGTCGGAAGAGGCTATAATTTTGCGTCGGAAATCAAAGCACTTTTCGCAATGAATAGTTGCGAGCGTCGCTTAGATACAGATGCTCTTGAACACTTCCTCGCATTTGGCCATAGCCCATCGGCGCAATCGCTCGTTTCGGGGGTCGCGAAGCTTCCCGCTGGTCATTTCTTTGAATATTCTATCGAAAAAGACAAATTCGAAATTCAGGGATACTGGTCTATTCCCAGCTATGTGAATTCAAGGCGCTCAGATGGGGAAATTCTGCAGGAGCTTGAATACCGACTCGGCGAGTCGGTGAGATTACAAATGCATGCAGATGTACCTGTAGCCGTCCTCCTTAGCGGTGGGGTTGATTCAAGCCTTGTCACCGCTTTTGCGGCGCGTTCTGGGCGGGACGTCCGCACTTTTTGCTTAACGTTTCCGACTCGGCCGGAACAATCCGAAGCAGGGCATGCTGATTTGATCGCCAGGCACTTTGGTACCGAACACACCGAACTGCCGGTCGAGGAGCCAACTGTCCATCTGCTGGACCGCCTTGCAACTCAGTTTGATGACCCGATTGGGGACTCGTCAATGATTCCTACCTATCTCATTTCCGAGGCGATTTCGCGCCATTGTAAGGTGGCGGTGGGGGGGGATGGTGGTGACGAGCTCTTTGGCGGTTATGTGGCCTATAACTATCGTTTGAATATGGCGCGGCGTCTCGGTGGGTTTCCCTTATCTTGGCAGAAGCATCTGGGGAGCCTTCTTCTTAGACTCATCAGCGTTGGAAAAAGGGGGCGTGGAACCTCACGGATGTTGTCACTTGGTGCTTCGCCTGAGAATTGGCCTATCGGCTACTCATTTTCTGCGAAAGAACGCAGCCGACTTCTAGGAGGCAACGAGATTAACCGGTTGCCCGAGGAGAAACATCTTGCCGCTGCAGCAGCATTCGGTTCTGGAGTTTCGGGCATGACGCGTGCAGACTTTTCCGCGTATCTGATCGATGACCTTCTCGTCAAGGTTGATCGAGCGTCGATGCTGAACTCTCTGGAGATCAGATCACCTTTACTGGATCATCGAGTCATAGAGTTCGCTTTTCGAGACGTGCCTGATTCGATGAAGGCAAACAATACGGAACGAAAGATACTGTCCAAGCGACTGTGTGCGAAAATTCTACCGAGTGATTTTGATCTCGAGCGGAAGCAAGGGTTTTCCGTTCCTTATTTGGATTGGCTTCAGCGACCGGCCTGGCGGAACTACTTTCGGGAAACGTTGCTGGACGCGCCAGATCCCCTGTTTGATCGCGCCATCCTTGAGCGTTACCTTAAAGCGGGGGAGCGCGGCGCTGCTGTCGCTCCGCAATTGTTCGGCTTGGTCATGCTTGAGCGATGGCGAGCCGTTTATGGAATCTCGGCTTGACTCAGAGCGTTCAGCCTCGGGTCGCGCTTTTGATCGCAGCCCTCGGTCGGGGTGGGGCGGAGCGCCAATTAATGCGTTTGGCGTCTGGATTGAATTTACGTGGATTTCTTGTCGAGATCTGGTGTTACGGTGGCGCGACAGCCTTAGATGACGAGTTACGCACGCAAGGGATCGTGGTTCGCAATGAGTCTGCAGGCTCGCAGTGGGCTAAAGTCAAATTGATTCGTACCTGGATGGCGGCATTCAAGCCGAATCTTATTCATGGATTCATGAAGCGTGCCTCGAGCCTTGCGGTTCTTGCGCGCGGTTTTTCCCGCAGGCCGATCGTGATTGGCAGTGACTTGTCTACTGCTACTTACGGCAAGCGCGATTTCACTCTCTGGAGTTCGCTGGTGCTGTTTGCCTTCGCGCAGTGCATTTCCACGCAGACTGAATTGAACCGGCAGAGCCTGCATCGGCTGGCGCCCTGGCTGCGACGGCGGGTGAGGGTGGTACGCAATGGGTTAGATCTGTCGCGGTTTACGCCCCTCGCAGGGACCCGAACGCCGGGTCCGTTACGCTTCGTTTGCGTAGGTAGCGTATACGCGGTCAAAAATCCGTTGCGGGTCGTACAGGCGGTTGTACTGCTGAAGCAGACCGGAGTCAATGTCAGGCTTGATTGGTTCGGTCGCTTGGGGCTTGGTGGCGATTCTGCGCCTAGCGAGGACTATCAGGCCTGTCAGGCGCTGATCGAGCGTGAAGGATTGAAAGAGCACATATGTTTCCACGGGGAATGCATTGATATTCTTGAGGCGTACCAATCTGCCGATGTTTTGATTCATGCCTCTGTGCAGGAGGGATTCCCGAATGCGGTGGTAGAGGGCATGGCCTGCGGTTTGCCGGTGGTGGTCAGCCGGGTGTCGGATCTGCCGCTGGCCGTGCGCGAAGCTAATAATGGCTTCGTTTTCGATGAGCGCGAGCCTCGGGAGATCGCGGCAGCAATGCGCCGGATAATGGATCTCCCCGAAGCTGAGCGAACGGCCATGGGGCGGCGTTCCCGCGAGCTGGCCGAGCGATGGTTCGGGCTCGATCGGTTCGTGGATGAGTATCAGGCCCTGTACTTAGAATTGCTCGGGGAAATGGCATGAATCTTTGGGTCGAGCGCGTGCGCCGCTGGGTACCGCGGCCCGTTCGTTTTGGGTTGCAGCGGTTCGTGTCGCTTGATCGACTCAAAGAACGCTGGCGCGCCGCGAATGACCCCGATGCCGCCATTCTTCGCGGTGACGACGATAACATCGGCTCCGGTTTGCGGTTAGGCATAACGCGAAACCGTGCATATTTTCATACGAACTATGTCCGTGCCTGCCGTGAGATTGGCGTGCCGTTCCAGGTTATTGACCTTGCGGCAGACGAATGGATGGAGACAGTGCGTGCCAGCGATTGCGCCGCGCTCCTTGTCTGGCCGGATGCAACGCGGTCACCGTGGTCACAGTTGTTCAAAGACCGGTGCAGGCTGATCGAGAGTGAGCTGGGTGTGCGGGTTTATCCTGGTGCGGCGGAATGCTGGCCGTACGAGAATAAATATCGACTTCGTGACTGGTTGATGGCGACTGGTATACCGCATCCCCGTACCTGGGTGTTCGTCGAACGAGATGCTGCCTTCAAATTTGCCTCGCAGTGTGATTTGCCCATAGTTTTCAAAACGGGCTTTGGCGCGGCAGCCACTGGCGTTCGCATCGTTCGGCGGCGATCCCAACTTCGGCGAATCCTGCGACGCGCCTTCGGTCGTGGCCATGCGCCCGCGGGACACGACTATCGAGACCGGGAATGGGGAAGAGTGTTGCTTCAAGAATATCTGCCGGACGTTGCCGAGTGGCGCATGGTGCGGATCGGCGATGCCTATTTCGGGCATCCGAAGGGTCGCCGCGGTGAGTTCCACAGCGGCTCCAGCGTGGTCGAGTGGACCACGCCGGGCGATAATCATCTCGCACTGCTCGAAGAAGTGACCCGGCGTGGTGGATTCCGTAGCATGGCAGTCGATATCTTCGAAACGCCGGATGGGCGTCTGCTGGTCAACGAGCTTCAGACGGTGTTCGGCGCCAGCACAGCCGTGCATCAGTTGAAGGTTGACGGGAAGCCGGGAAGGCTGATCCGCGATTCCAATGACGCCTGGCTATTTGAGCCGGGTGATTTCGCCCGCAATGCCTGTGCGAACGCACGTGTGCTCGATCTGTTAGAACTTCTCGGAGCTCAAAAGTGAGCCTGATTGCTTACCCTGGACTGACTCTCGTTTCTTAATGAAAGAACTAATTCGAAGTATCGCTTATCACGTCGCCATTGGCAGTGGGTTGACTCGAATTAGTCGCCGATTTGGCGACCGAAGCGGAACTTTCATACTGTATGGACATCGTGTAAACGATGATGATGAGGGGTATATGCAGGGCCTGGCTCCCGCATGGTTGGACCAGCAGCTTTCTTATCTGACTGGTCACTACGAAGTGATTTCGCTGCGAACGCTGGTGGACTGTCTGCGTCGCAAGTCGCCGGTACCCGAACGCTCCGTGGTGCTGACTTTTGACGACGGATTCCGCGACAACTACACGAATGCCTTTCCATTGCTGCAGAAGCATCGTGTTCCGGCAACCATCTTTGCCGTTACCGGCGCGCTGACGGATGGTGATTTACCTTGGTCGCAGCGTCTTGGATATCTTTTTCAGAACACCTCGGCGAGTCGATTCCGCCACTCGCTGACCGAAGGTAAAGAGCTGTCGCTGGATACAACGGCTGCACGAAAGCTGGCATACCGACGAGTAAAACCTGCAATTTCGGTCATGTCCCGGCTTAAACGCGATGCGGCAATCGCCGAGATCAGTCGTGAACTGGATGTCTGCCCACCCCAGGACCGCATGATGACGTGGGAACAGGCGCGCGAGATGCAGGCTGCGGGAATCGAGATCGGCGCACATACGGTATCGCATCCGCTGCTTGCGGAAATTTCATTGGAAGAAGCAATCCTGGAAATTGAGACGTCGCGCGATGATCTCGTGCGCGAGCTCGGAATTGAGCAGCCGAGCTTCTGCTTTCCGGCGGGGAGCATGAATACCGAATTGCTGGCACGTATTCCGCAGCTTGGCTTTTACTGCACCTTCGTTCCGGGACAGGCTATTCGTCTGAACAGTACGGAAAGTGTTGGACCGTATAGCCTGGCACGCGTCGGCTTACCGAACGCGCCCGCAGCGTACCTGGAGGCTGAGCTTGATGGTCCTTTTCACGCCTTGCGGCGGCTAGCAGGTAGAGCTTGAGGCGGTGAAGATAATTTATCTGCATCAGTACTTTAATACGCCCGCCATGCAGGGAAGTACGCGCTCTTACGAAATGGGCCGCCGTCTGGTTGAGAGAGGGCACTCGGTCGTAATGCTTACGTCATGGCGCGATGTGCATCCGGACCGCGATTGGTTCATCACCGATGAAGGCGGTATCGAAGTTCACTGGTTGCCGGTTCTTTATCGCAATGAGATGACCTACTCTGAACGCATTCGCGCCTTCTTCCGCTTTGCCTTTTCTGCTGCGCGCCGCGCCGCGTCCCTAGATGGGGATGTGGTGTTCGCTACCAGTACTCCCTTGACCATCGCTTTGCCGGGCGCATGGGCAGCACGGCGCCGACGACGTCCGATGGTATTCGAGGTGCGCGATCTGTGGCCCCAAATGCCCATTGCGATCGGTGCCCTCCGCAATCCGCTTGCTATCTGGGCTGCGCGACGGTTAGAGCACTTTGCTTACCGGAACGCGGCACGAATTGTCGCGCTTTCCCCAGGTATGGCAGAGGGTGTGGCTGAGGCTGGTTTTGCGCCTGACCGCATCCGCGTCATACCGAATAGTTGTGATCTCGATCTTTTCCAGCCTGATTCAGGGCTTGGCCAACTGTTTCGAGACAGCTACCCGAAGCTTGGAAATGGGCCGATCGTACTCTACGCGGGTACTATTGGACGCATTAACGGCGTCGAATACATGGTCGATCTCGCGGGTGCCTGTGCGAGACTTGCCCCGGCGGCGAATTTTGTGGTGCTGGGCGCAGGGTCGGAGTCTGATCGCGTGCGCCAGCGTGCCATCGAGCTGGGGGTGCTGAATAAGAACTTTCATATTCTTCCGCAATTGCCCAAAAAGGATGTTGTCGTCGCATTTGCGGCGGCAAGCGTGGTTTGCTCTTGGGTGGTAGATATCCCTGGAACTGAGAAAAATTCAGCCAACAAGTTCTTCGATGGTCTTGCTGCAGGCCGCGCTATTGCGATCAATCATGGCGGCTGGCAGGCCGATATTCTGAATGAATCAGGGGCGGGCCTTGTCTTATCACGCAAGGTCGATGAGGCTGCGCAGCAACTTTCGGCCTGGCTGAATGACCCCGAGCGACTTGCCATCGCCGGGCATCGTGCACGTGCACTGGGTGAGTCGCGTTTTTCTCGCGACAGGCTTGCTGGCGAACTCGAGGCTGTTCTGAAAGAGGCTGCAAATGGCTGAATGGTAGATAGGTCTATTAAAGCAGATAGCCCGGAAGCACGCGTGGATCCAAGTCCATTTTTGCGAAGCGGCCAGCCGTTAACCCGTTGCGTCGGCCTGATAGGCAATCTCGGCAGCGAAGCCGACGCTTTTGACGGTCAGACGATTCGCACGCGTTTAGTGCGCGACGAGTTCTTAAAACGCCTCGGCGGCGGCAACGTTCGGACGGCCGATACGGCGCTAATCGTTCGTCGCCCTTGGAAGGTGCTGAGTTGCATCCTAAACTGCTTCCGTGAAGCCGATGTGATCTGCATCATGCCAGGTGAGCGTGGCTTGAGGATGCTGATACCGCTATTTTTACGGCTGCGTCGGTACTATCGCCGGCCGGTGCATTACCTGGTCGTGGGTGGATGGTTACCGGTTTTTTTGGAGGATAAGCCGCGCTTGTGTCGCCAAGTGGCGCAGTTGGACGGTCTCCACGTGCAAAGCCGACGAATGCAACGAGAGCTGAAGAGCCTCGGAATGCGGGACCTGTATTACCTGCCGAACTTTCGTAAATTTTCGCCGCCGGCTGCATGTTCCGGCGAATCAGCAAAATCCCCAGCTGGAGTTCTCAAGTTGGTATTTCTTTCGCGGGTGATACCGGAAAAAGGATTGGCGCCTTGCGTTCGGGCTGTTCAGGCTATCAATTCATCGCGATTCAGCCCGAGTGTCACTCTTGCGATTTACGGCCCGGTAGGCGCGGATCATCAGGCATGGCTCGACGAGCTGCTCAAGATTTGCCCGGCCAGCGTGGATTATTGCGGGGCGGTGGCACCGGACAAGGTCATTGGGACATTGGCCGAACACGATGTGCTGCTGTTCCCGACCTGGTATGACGGCGAGGGATTTCCCGGCGTCATTGTAGAAGCCTATGCAGCAGGTATTCCGGTCATTGCCTCCGACTGGCAGGACAACGCTGAGGTCGTGGAATCCGGCGTGACCGGGCAACTGGCAGCAACCGGTGACGAGAATGCTTTGCGGGAGGCGATCATTCAGCTTCTGGACAATCCCGCGCGACTAGCTGGGATGAAACAGGCTGCCCGTGAACGTGCCCGCTGCTTCCATGTAGACGAAGTCATCCCGGATCTACTGGACCGGCTCTTGTTGAAGGCAGGAAGCATATGACGGCCCTGTTTGGCGTCATCGGTAAGGCAGTGCCACCAGATCGCATGCAAATGGCAGAGCGGCGGCTTCGCATAAGTGAATCGCTGCGCTGCCACCGCTTGCTGGACGGGCCCAGGCGGAACATTGCTGCACTGGAGCCGAACGTACAGTCGACGGCCGGACTATTCCAGCGGGCCGATCAGCAACTCTGCGCGGTCGGCCACTTCGAGCGCGACGGCAGGCGGTTCGACTTTGCTGAACTCCTGTCCCTATTCGCAAGCCATGGGCTGCCGGCGCTGGCGGCTGCCGATGGTAGCCACCAGTTGGCGCTGCTTGACGAGAATCGGCAATCACTGCTTTTACAGCCCGACCCTATCGGCAGTACGCCGCTGTTCTATGCCAGGCATCAGGGTAATTTTGGCTTCGGTCCCGATGCGCTCACTGTGCTGCTGTTGCTAGGGCGGCAGGCATGTATAGACAGGCAAGCCGCGATGCAGTTTCTGCTCAATCGCTACTTGGTCGGCGACGGTTCCCTGTTCAATGGGGTCTGCCGACTGGGACCAGGTGAACGTCTCCAGCTCGATCTAAAGACGATGGAAGTCACTCGTTCACGCTTTTGGGACCTTCACTACAGCCATGAACTGAGTTCTTCCGTCGACGCGCGAGAGGCTTTGCATCAATCCTTGCTGGCCTCGCACCGACAGATGCTGGAAAATATGCAGCCTGGCGAGAGCTATCACAGCTTTCTGACGGGCGGAATGGATTCACGCGGAATTCTGGGCTATGCACGCGTCCTGGGCGCCTTGCCCGAACGAGCCATCACCTGGGGCCACTGCGACACAATTCCGCAAAGCGACCCGACCATCGCTCGGCAAATGGCTGGAGCACTGGGCATTCCATTCAGCTTCCAATCTGTCACGGCGAAAGACTGGCCGCTGCACGCGGCTCGCTGGGCAGAGATCAGCGGGTTGGTCAGCGACAACAGCAACAGCTTTGCCAGCCCGGTCGACACCTTCCACGCGCATGGCACTGATACGGCGGCCTTTGTTGTGCTGGGGGACGAGGCATTTGGTGCCGGGCCGATTCCCGTCTCGCGCGAAGCAGCGATCGATAATATCCAGCGTACGGCCCTGCACAAAGAAACCGGATTGCTCGGCCAGGTGCTGAGTCCCGATGCGGTGCAGGAAGCATTGGCGGACTTTCGCGCCTGCCTATACGGCATAGCCGATCGGTGTCCAGGGGATCACCTCAAGGATGTGCAGGACTATCTCTATTTTCATACCTATATCGCCCGCTGGATAATGGCGCCGGGCAACTTCAAATGGCCGCTGTATCCCGTACGCCGACCCTTGATGACGGTTGGGGTGATGGAACAGGTATGTCGAATGGCACCACTGCTGCGGGTGGACAAACGCGTCTACGTTGAGTTGTTGGAAGATCGGTTCCCGGATATTGCGGCCTTTCCGCGTACTGCTCGTGATAGTTCGGTCAACTGGGACGCCTCGATGCGCGAGGCAGGCCCGTTTCGTGATGCAATCAGTGCGCTGCTTAGTGATGAGGCGTTAGACCGACTACCAATCTCTGAGTCGCTCAATCGCGCGGGTCTCAGGTCTCTGCTACTGCAGGCGCTGATGGCGGAGCCGCCCGCCGGTGAACGGGCGGCCATCGATGGCCCGCTCAAGCGGGGAATGTATTCCATGCGCCGTCAACTGAGCCGCTCGCCGGCACTGGCCAGACTGGCCAGTCGTATACAACCCTGGATTCTGCGAGCCACTGGGCCGCGCGCTTCGGAAATGCGCCAGCGTCGACACCAGATAATGATGCGATTGGCGCTGTTGCAGTATGGCGTGGACGCGGCAGAGACAGTCAACCGACAGGTCCTTCAGGCCGAAACACAGGGGACCGCCGCGCATGACTGAGACTGCTCGTCAGGACACCTATGCCGCGATTGTAAATGCCGAAAACTCGGTCGATCATGCAGCTTAATGGGCATGGAACGGTGAACTTCAGTCCGATAACGCCAATAAACTTGCGACGCCCCTCAATTTCTTCAGCGGACATGAACCCGATTCGGTCCGATTCTCTGTCGCTGGAGATCAAATACTGGGGGCAGGTCCGATTCCCGGGTCAACCGAGCAGGCTATCGACAATATATTGCCTAGCGCGAAACGGATCGCTGCAGGTCCGCTTTCGTTCCTGCCAAATAAGCACAGCGCAGAGTATATGCTATGGAGCTTCAATGACCGCGTGCAATACTTGGTTGAACAGTGCCCGAACAGCCACCCAAAAGACCTGCAGGACTGTTTGTATTTGCATGCCCATATCTCCCGGTGGATTCTAGCCCCAGGGAATTTCGAGCACCCTGTTGTAACGGTTCGGCGTTTGCTTGTGACTCTGGCTGTTGTCGAAGGGAGCCAACATCTGGCACCGGACTAACGAGTGGACAAGGCAGCGTATATACTTGTTGCTTAGAGAGTTTCAGCACCTGATGTTGGTTCCGAAAATGGCGACCGAATCTGGCATAGACTGGGCATACCATAGCCGGACCAACGCCAAACTGCGCAATGAACCAAAACGCCTGACGCAGCCGGAAGCACTTGAGTCCCTGGCCATTCACGATGCACTCGATATGGACGCGGTCTGATTGTTCATTTCTAATTTTTTTGCGGAGGTTCCAGCACAGACGACAGAGGGCGGGAAGCTGAAGCGCAGTCTGTACGATATTCGTCGCCACGTCAGCACGATTCCCGTTCTTGTAGGGATGTCC
>CBDUOG010000063.1:0-11057 GCA_965368785.1 uncultured Gammaproteobacteria bacterium
TGGATCGCCATTGCGGTGTTTGTGGTGGCCTGGATCGGCCAATTCATCGGACATCATCTGGAAGGTTCGCGTCCGAGCTTTTTTACCGACGTGGTGTATTTGCTGATCGGCCCGATGTGGACCTTAAGTAAGCTCTATCGCAAACTCGGCATCGCCGTTTAAGCCGAAGCCCGCACTTGCCCTTTCGCGACATTGTTCTGATTTTTCTTGTCTGCCTGATTTGGGCCGGAAATTTTTTGACCTCCGCCTACGCCCTGCGCGAAATTCCGCCTTTCTTATTTTCAGCTTTGCGCATGTGCATGCTGATTTTGGCGGTTGCGCCGTTCCTGCGAATTCCGGCCCGCGATCAATGGGGCAAATTGCTTGCAGTGGGTATGTTAGTTGGCGTTATCCACTTCGGCCTGAGTCTGGGCGCGCTGAAACTTTCGGGCGATCTGTCGTCCCCGGCAATTGTGCTGCAAAGCTATGTACCAATGTCTGTGCTGTTTGCATGGTGGATGCTCGGCGAAAAATTTGCATGGCGCACCGCTACCGCAGTCATTATCAGTTTCGCCGGTGTTCTGGTCTTAGGCTTTGATCCGTTAGTGATCGATCAGCCCATAGCCCTGGTGCTGATGCTGGCGGCGGCCGCCGCGATTGCGTTGGGCAGCGTGTACATGCGCAACCTGCGCGGCATTGATGCTTTCAATCAGCAAGGTTGGATGGCAATTATCAGCGTGCTGCCGTTGTTTTTGCTCAGTGCTGTATTGGAACCCGATGGCTTTTCCAGCCTGCCTGATGCGAGCTGGGTGGGCTGGAGCGGCGTAGCCTATTCGGCGATTATTTCATCGCTGGTCGGCCACGGCATTTATTACCTCATGCTGCAAAAGCATCCGGTCGCACTGGTCACGCCATATATGTTGTTATCGCCGCTAATTGCCGTCGCTCTGGGCGTGGTGATCTGGGGCGATCGCCCGGGCCTGCGCTTATGGATTGGCGGTGCTCTAGTGCTCGGCGGCGTGTTGGCGATCGCCTTGCGCCGCATGAGCAAGTTTAAAGCAGCCGTGGGGCCTGACTAATCAGGCCGGCGCGTGTTGCTTCGGACGCCACCAGCGCAAAATTGACGGCAGGATCAATACCGCGCCGAGCATGTTCATCAGGAAGAAGAAGCTCAACAAGATGCCCATGTCGGCCTGGAATTTGAGCACCGAGAATATCCATGTGCCCACGCCTGCAGCCAGAGTTAAACCGGTAAACAAAACCGCGGTGCCGGTCAGCTTGAGTGCACGGAAGTAAGAATCCGACAAACTCATACCTTGGTCCATAAACTCTTTCATGCGGCTGTAAATGTAAATCGCGTAGTCCACGCCGATGCCCACACCGAGCGCGGCAACCGGCAAGGTATTTACCTTAAGGCCGATTCCCATTTGTGCCATCAGTGCATTGGCTAACAAAGAAACCATCAACAGCGGCACAACGATTGCGGTGGTCGCTGCGAATGACCGATACGTAATCAGCACTAATAGAATGACCGCACCATAGACGTACAGCATCATCGGCAGCTGGGCTGCGGCAACGCGCTCATTGATCGCTGCCATTACACCGACATTGCCGGTGGCCAAGCGCAAGTTCACTTGATCACTGGCAAACTCTTCACCGGTTTCAGCAGCGGCCTTGGCCTGTTCGGACAACTGAACGCGCAGATTCACATTGCCTTTTAAGTAGGCATCATTTTCTTCGCGGAAACGTTTTACTTCAGCAACCACGCGATTAATCGTGCTCGCTTTGTGATCAGTCAAAAATGCAGTGACCGGAATCGCAGAGCAATCGGCATTGAGCAAGCCCGTGCTGGTCTCAAAACCCTGTGTTGCTAAGCGTAGATTGTCGGTATTGCGCGGCAACGCGCGCCATTTAATCGACCCATCATTCCAGCCAGCGTTCACCAATTTGGTAACCGTGGGCAGGGTAATGACTTGCTGTACGCCTTCGACATTACGCAGATGCCAGGCGAAACGATCAATCATCTCCATCGCGCCGTAACTCAGCGTGCAAGCATCGGGTCGCGCTTCCGCAATAATCGTGATTGAGTCAATGCCTAACGCAAAGCGGTTCGATATCTCGGCCGCGTCCTGGTTGAATCGCGCCTCCGGTCGAAGCTCCGGCACACCGGCTTCCGAGTCACCGATTTGCAGGCCCTTGCCGCCGATGTAGCCAACGCCACACAGACCCGCAGTGACCATCAATACACCCAGCGCCGGTCCTTTGCTTTCTAAACGACAAAGCGCCTTCCACAAGCCATCGAAACGGCACATGCGGCTCAGCTTGCCTTCACAGACTTTGCGCACGTCCTTGTAATCGGCATACGAGAGCAGAATCGGCAGCAAGACCAGATTGGTCAGCAATACCAGGGCCACGCCGATCGAAGCCGTTATGGCGAGCTCTTGAATAATCTGAATCGGGATCAGCAAAATTGTCACGAAGCCAATCACATCGGACAGCAAAGCAATCGCGCCCGGCACTAATAAAATAGCGAATGCGCGCTTAGCCGACTCCAGCGGTTCGCGGCCTACACCGGCCTGCTCCGGAGAGATCACTTCGCCGCCGAACAATCGCTCATTCATCCACGCATTAATCATCTGCACGCCGTGCGAGACGCCGATCGCAAACACCAGAAATGGCGTCAGGATATTCATCGGATCAATGCCATAACCCAGTGCATACAGCGAACCCAAGGTCCACACCACTGCAACCAATGCCGATGCAATACCGAGCCCGGCCAATTTCGTCGAACCGGTATAAACGGCCAACAAAATAAAGGTGAGCAATACGGTGATACCAAAGAACAAAACGACCGATTTTGCACCGTCGGAAATATCGCCGACGATTTTGGCGAAGCCGATAATGTGCACCGTATGCTGGTCGTTCTCGTATTTCTGCCGGATCGACTCGAGCTGGTCAGCAACCGCTTGGTAATCGAGCTTCTGCCCGGAGTCTTCGGGAATGAGCTCAGCCCATACCATCGCGCCGGACCAGTCTTTGGCGACCAAACGCCCCAGAATATTTGCTTTCACAATATTCGAGCGAATGGTTTCCATATCGTCAGGCGTCGCGACGAAGCCGTCCAAATTCGGCGCAAACTCGTTGGGAATGACGTTGCCGCCGGCAAAGCCGTCCTCAACAACTTCAATGAATCGCGTATTCGGCGTAAACAGTGAACGAACCCGGGCATCATCGGTAGCCTCTAGACCGATGACTTCGGCGCTGACGTTCTCCAGAGTTTTCATAAACTCCTGGTCCATCATGTCGCCGTCGCGCGCAATCACAGCAACCAGCACGCGGTTGGCGCCACCAAATTCACGCTCGTACTCGACGAACGTTTTCATGTACTCATGTTGCAGCGGGATTTGCTTTTTGAAGCCTGCATCGACGCGTAATTGCGATGCGAAAAACACCATCGCTACCGTCAGGATAGCGAATAGAACGAGTACGATCGGGCGGAACCCGAATACCAGGTTCTGCGCGAACCGCGTGAATTTACCAGCTTCGTTCATTTGCCTGCTTGTCCCAATGTTTTGGTCAGTTCCACGCCTTTCTCACCCACCAACACGAAAGCCGAATCCAGCTTGTAGATACCTGCCAGAGTGACCGACTCCTGATCGCGGTTCTCGTGAGTAAACACAGTGAAGCTCTGATCGGCACTATCGCGCCGCAAAACCGTACCGTTCAGTCCGACCAATACGGCGCCGCCGTTATCCAATGCCACGCCGCCCATCAGACTATTTTCACTATCGGTAGAGACGTCGCTCCAGGTATCGCCAAAGTCGCTGGATTCAAATACGCGGCCGCGTAATCCGTAGACCATCACCCGTGAGTCCTTCCAGTTCAAGATTCCGAACAGGGATCCTTCGTATGGGAAGGCCAGCCGGTGCCACGATGCGCCATCATCGGCTGATCGGAATACAGAGCCGCGCTCACCAACAATAAGTAGGTTGCCATTAGATAAACGCGCGATCGCATTTAGATGCGGGTCATCACCGGCTTCAAGCTCCAGGTCCGACTCGTCGAAAACCCACTCACTGGACTCAGCCGTGGACGCAGCGACTGGCGCTTCTTCCTGAGCTGCGTCATCGATCACGTTCATCGGTTCGGCGACCCAAGTTGCGCCGCCATCTGTTGTTCGGAGAATTAGCGCGAATGCACCGATCGCAAAACCGTTCTGACGATCGGAAAAATGCACATCGAGCAGTGGAATACCGTCTTCTGCGGCATAGGTCTCAGGCGACCAGGGCCGATAGCGCTGGAGCGCCCAGCTCTGCCCGGAGTCGGCGGAGTGGACAATTACTCCGTCATGGCCGACTGCCCAGATCTTCTTGCCTAAAGCAAAGACGCTGGTGAAGTTACTGCGGGTCGGGACGTTAAATTGCCGCCAGGCGCTGCCATCGGCAGAAAACAAAATATGACCGCGCTCGCCCACTGCAAACAGACCGGCGTCTGCTCTGGCAATACCGGTTAACAAACTCTGGTCTGCCAGGGGCAAGATTTCTGAATCGGATTGTTGTATTTGATCGGCGTCCCGGGCGATTACCCAGCAGGCCAGCGTCAGCGCGCAGATTGCAGCGCCGGAAATAATGATTCTATGGAAAATTTTCATCATGCGATCTCAGAGCGAGTACAGCCGGACCACACATTATAGTGTGGCCCGGTCGCATGTTGCTTAGCGCACGCCAGCGGCGCGCAAGCTTTGTGGCGAGAAGTCAACGGGTGTTGCTTCGTAGCCAAAATCAAACGGTGCATCTTCATTGTCGAGCAAGCCGGCAATGTAGCGACCGTTCTTCACGTCATAATGCGCTTCGAGTGTGGTCCAGAAGGTCGGGACTTCGTAATACGAAATCGGCGATGCTTCTGAATAGCGCCAGATCTTTTCCTGACCATCGTAATGATCGATCGCCAGAATCTGCCAGCTGTCTTCGTCAAAGTAGAAAGTACGACGTGCATTGATGTGGCGAGCGCCGGCTTTTACCTTGGCTTCCACGACCCATACGCGGTGCAATTCATAGCGCATATGATCCGGGTTCAGATGGCCCGGACGGATCAGGTCAGCCACTTTCAGGCTACCGCTGTGCGCTTTGTACGAGTTGTACGCAACGTACATTTCCTTTTTGCCAACCAGGGTCCAATCAAAACGATCCATCGCA
The DNA here is from genome assembly GCA_965368785.1 of uncultured Gammaproteobacteria bacterium. Lineage (GTDB taxonomy): Bacteria > Pseudomonadota > Gammaproteobacteria > Xanthomonadales > Xanthomonadaceae > Silanimonas. Next base: position 5,175 of record CBDUOG010000063.1, read on the forward strand.
CCGTTGAACATGTCGGTCATGTCATTGGTTTGCAGGTCGTCCGATGCAGTGGCCGGATTGTCATAGGCGATTTGCGGAGCCAGACGCACGCGACGCTGACCCGGGTTGTACACCCATGCCTGACGCGGTGACGCTTTTGAGTTCACGGTTTCGTGAACCAGAAGAACCTGACCGGCCAAACGCGGCGGCGACAACACGTCTTGCAGGAAGTACAGCAAGATGTTGTTGATCGACTCAGAAGTATTACCTTCTTTGTAGTACAGACCCAGCAGACGCTCACGCAGACGGATCAACGTGTAGTTACCGGTAGATGTCGTCGTCACGCGGTTCGCCCAACGCAAAGCCGAGGTTCCTTTGAACTTCAGCTTGTGGTTCCACATCACCTCATGCGCACTTTGCGGAATCGGGAACGGAAAACCCTCTGCACAACCCTTGATGCCTTCACCGTTATCGGTGAGCTGGCAGGCTGTCGCATTTTTCTTGGTGTAGTCATAAATGCGCTGCGAAAACGCCGCACTTCGACGGGTCGGATAGACATCCATGCGATAGGTCGGATAACGCGCAAACATCGCCTGCTGACCTGCGGTCAACATGGCGGCGTGTTGCTTGTAGTTAGCCGGGGTGATCTGCATGCGCACTTTGTCAGCGGCGAACGGATCCGGATGGAACATGCCCGGCTTGTATCCGGCCACTGGCTTGGCGATACCGCCATCCCATGCCGGAATTGTGCCGGCCGCATTTCCGGCCTTCTCTGCACCGACCGGGGTCAGATTTGATCCCAGTGCCGCTGCTTTATCCGCACTAACTGATGCTTGTGCCATGGCAGCCAGCAGCATCAGGCTGCTGGTGCTGGCTACGAGTACTGCTTTCTTCAAATTGCTCATCCGGTGGACTCCCAGTATCTGCATTAGAACAAGTATTTAACACTAACCGACGCGAAGTCACGGTCAGCAATCTGGTTGTACGGCTCTGCACCGGAGAAGCGTGTGTAACTTGCGTCAAACACCCACTTGTTCAGGTAGTTCAGCTCAGCACCCAGGGTCAATGATTTGCGGCCTTCCAGGAAGTTTCCGCCCGGTCCCGGGGTGATGCCATCAACGTCATGGTTAAACGCGATGCGCGGCGACAGATTCATGCTGGTGCCCCACACGCCGTTGTAGTCGGCGCGAGCTGCCAAACGATAGCCCCACGAGAAGGAGGTTGGGAAACCGCCGTTCAGGGTGAGCGGATTACGCGCACAACCCGGCAAACCCAGGCCAGCCGGACCGGCTGCAATGACATCACCTAAATCACAACCACCACCGGTATCAGTACCTTCGCCTTCATAGCGAAGTACAGACTCTGGCGGCAGATTGGCGTTGGTACCACCCAATTCACCGACCACCGCAATCTGGTCAGCACCTAATGCACGGCCGAACACCTTGGTAAAGGTCATTTGCAGTTGGCTTACGTGATGCTCACGCCAGCCACGGATTTCCTGACCAAACGATGCGCTACCCAGTTGACTCTGGAAGGTAGCCGCCGGTGCCGGAATGAACGCATTGAGCGGGCTCAGTGCAGCAAACAACAATTCAACGTCATCTACTTGCAGCGGTGCATTCGGGCGATAGCTCACTTCACCCTGCCACGCGATACCGCCTGGCAGCGAGGTATTCCAGCTGATTCCGTAGAGTTGAATATCTTCCGGATACTCTGCGAAATAACGACCGGATGTCGCCGACGAACCGGTTACCGCAACGCCCGAGAGCAACGGCAGGCGAGAGTGATAGTTCAGGAAGAAGAAGCCAAACTCGGTTTGCATCAGACCTTCGGCATACCAACGCAAGGCTGCGCCGTATTGACCATCATCGTCAGCATAACGGGTAGGGTTACGCGGTACCGACGATGCACAACCGATGGTGGCAACCGTCGGATTCAACGCGCCATAAGGCAAGTCGGTAGCGAGCACACCCGCCGGGCCCGACAAACAGACCTGACGATACAGCTCAGGATTAACAACCGGCTGCGGCGTGACGCCGAAACCCAGCATGACGTATTCACCGCCCGGGGTCGCGAAGTCATTTGAACTGAAATAGGTGCCAGCGGCATCGACTTCAATTTCTTCGAACTCAAACATGTACAGCGCTTCGAGCGAGACATTTTCGGTCAGCGAAATCGAACCGAACAACATATCGATCGGCAGGAACGCTTCTTTTAGTTCAGCGCCGGCTACGCGCAATGCGGACAAATCGACCGGATTAACGACGTTAATGCCTTGCTGAATAAAGGTGCTTTCGCCCCAGCTCACAACTTGGCGACCCAGACGCACGGTGCCGTTGTTGTCGCCCATTTTGAAATTCTTATAAACGAAGGCGTCGAGCAAACGGAAGCGCTCACCGATGCGGTCTTTAGCTTCCTGGGTTAAATCAGTGCGATCCGCATTTTCGAAGTCGTAGAAATAGGTAGCGCGGGTAAATGCACCCCAGTCGCGCCAGCTCAGCGACAACTCGGACGTGATTTTCGCGGTGCTGGCGATGGCATCGCCATCGTCATACTTCAAGTTGCCGTCATCGCGGTTTGCCGAGAAGCGACCTGGAGCGGCGATTTGTGCGGCCGAACCCGGGAAGCCGGTGCTGCAAGCAACGCCGGGTGACAGCAGGACGTTGGAGTTACACAGCAGCGGGTTATAGAAGGACTTGCCGACCAGGTTCGGGTCGCGTTCTTCAACGCGCCACGAGTAGCCCATCGATACCGTGGTATCGAGCGACCCTGTCAGTTCACCTTTGCTGAACTCAAACGCGTGTGCGGCTGGTGCGGCCAGGATGGCGAACGCCACGGCAGCGCCGAGACGGTTACGAAATAGTTTTTGATTCATTGGGGCCCTGTTCTTCATAGACTCGAATCCTTAGTAATTTTCATGCGTATTTATATACGTCTGCTCGGGTGTCTTCGCTCTCCCCTAAACACACCCTGCGGGGACTGATCGAAATAGTGACTCAACCATAGTAAGAGTCTTATATCGCTTAATGCAATACTAACGAGTATGGAAGCGCCCGGAATCGCTCCATTTAACTATTCAGTTTGCGCAAAACTGCTGAATTCAGGGGAAAAGCCACGCATCTTCATATTCAGGCGGGCCTGCGCCGGGCCTGAGTCAAACACCATATCGGTCTGTAATCGACTCAAAAATCCACTCAAATCTAAACCACGCAAACGACCGATGGCCCTGAACAGCGTGATATATAGGCTGTTCGGCAGCCGGATTTGCACGGCACGCGGCGCACCGGCGCGCAAACTGCGAGCCAACATGGCCTGCACCGTTAAGGTCTCTCCCCCGGGTAGATCCAGAGCGATTTGGCCGGTCAGCGAGCGCCCCAGATAAGCCGCCCGCGCGACATCGGCCACATGCACGGGCTGCCTTAAGCCCCCGGCTGACCAGGGCAACGCCATAACGCGCCAACGGCGAGCCTGTCGCACCAAAGGTGTCAGACTCCGATCCAGGCCATTCCCCCACAGCAGCGTGGGCCGCAGAATGAGTAAATGAATCCCGCGTCGGGTCGCGGTTTCAAACAGTTGTTCTTCGGCGCACTGCAAGCGCTGCGCTAATTGACGCTCGGCAGCCAGCGGCGAGTTTTTCTTGCTGTGCACGCTGGTTGAACCGATCGCGATCAGACGCTGCGTGTGAATGGCACCACGTGAAAATGCCTCGGCCAGCGCATCCAACGGCCCGAAGCTGAACACTTGGTCGAAGCCGGTGCGCAAAATCGGCTCGACACCCGTCAATTGGCCAATATCGGTTTGCAGCCAAGTAATTGCTTCGGAATACGCATCGCCGTGTGGCCTTCGGCTAATCGCCACCAATGCATCGCCGGCCGGCCAGATGTCACGAAAAGCCCGACCAATCTGCCCGGTCAGCCCCAATACCAGAGTTTTCGAACGTCCGGAGCTCATTGCGCTCGCCCAGTCGCCCTAGTTCCAGGCCATCGCCAGCTCATAGATCAGCCACGCGACATACAAGGCGATGAGAATCCGGCCTTCCGATGGCTGCAGCTTGTCGTCTGAGCCGATCATCGGGTACAGCACGAACACGAGCGCCATGGTCGCGGGTATTTCGAAACTCAGCAGCGCCGCCGGCACGCTAATTTCCTGCAGCAACGCCATGCCGCCCATGATCACCAGGACATTAAATAAGCACGCGCTCAGAACAACACCCAGAACCATATTGCCCTGGCCGTTTTTGATACCCATGTAGGCAACAATCATTTCCGGTATCGCCGAGAACAAAGCCAGCAAGGTCATTCCGGTCAACAGACCGCTTAGTCCCAGGCTCGGTCCCACCGATACTGCCGCCGACACCAGAAGCCACGCACCGGCATAAAGCAATGCGCTGCCCAACACCAGGCGCATTAAATTGCGCTTTGCGCCCAATTTTGATTCGGCAAATTCGGCCAGCTCCCTGAGCACGGGAGCGGATTCACGCTTCCCGTAAAAAACCCAGAGCGCGATGATGCCCAGCCACATCGAGATCAAACCCAAACCTTCCCACCGGCTGAGCTGGCCATCAAAGCCAAGCCAGAGCAGCATGCCGAGGGCCACCATAAGCAGCAGAATTAACTGGCTGAGTAAGCGCATGGTGATGACGATGGTTCCGACCAACAAGGCAACGCCCAGCGTCAGACCCACGTTCACCAGATTACTGCCCATCGCATTGCCCATCGCCAGGTCGGTTGCACCCAGACGCAGCGCTTCGACGCTAATAAATATTTCGGGTACTGATGTTGCCAATGCAACCAGAAACAGGCCGGCCATACTCGCGCTCATGCCTGCCGTTTGTTTGAGCCCGCTTAATCCCTTGAGCGCCGAATCAGCGCCCAAAAACAGCAACAGCACACCGCCTAATACGTAAACCAGTTCCATAAATCCCCTCAATGAGCCGCGCCGCTGAACCCGACTTTTTAAACCGCCGATAATCTGGCACTGTAAAGCCTATTTACAATCATCGCAGCTATGTACTTTATCCTGATCGCCCTGTTTTTGATCTTTACCGCATCAAGTCTGGCCAAACTATTCGGGCTGGAGTTTGAAACTGCGGCATTTGCGCGCTGGGGCTATCCCCTGTGGTTTATGTATGCCACGGGCATCGCTGAGCTGATCTCGGCGATCACCCTGATCAACCGCCGGACACGGATCTATGGAGCGGCAACTCTATGCCTGATCATGATCGGCGCAACCGTCACCCATGCCTGGCATCAGGAATGGGATATGTTTCCCGTCGCGTTCTCCATCCTGTTGGCCGCTGTGTGGTTGCTGCGCAAATTAATTTGGTGGCGGCGTTTTGAATCCCGCGACTAATTACTTGCGTTTCGGAATATAAAGGTCGGTAATCGTGCCTTCAAACATTTCAGCGCTCATCGCAACGGTCTCACTCAAGGTCGGATGCGGATGAATAGTATGTCCAATATCACCGGCTTCGCAGCCCATTTCGATGGCCAGGCAGATCTCAGCAATCAAATCGCCCGCGCGCGGACCGACAATGCCACCACCAATAACGCGATGGCTGGCCTTATCGAAAATCAATTTGCTAAAGCCTTCGGTTCGCGCCAGGCCAATCGCCCGGCCCGATGCGGCCCACGGGAATTTCGCCACACCCACTTCAAGGCCCTGCGCCCTGGCTTCGTTTTCGCTGATGCCGACCCACGCGATTTCCGGATCGGTATAAGCAACTGAGGGTATTACCCGTGCAACCCACTCGCGCTTTTCACCGGAGGCTACTTCGGCGGCTAACTTGCCTTCGTGTGTGGCCTTATGCGCCAGCATCGGCTGGCCAATCAAATCGCCGATCGCGAAGATATGCGGCACATTGGTGCGCATCTGCCGATCCGCAGCAATAAATCCGCGATCGCT
>CBDUOG010000064.1:0-10761 GCA_965368785.1 uncultured Gammaproteobacteria bacterium
ATTGCCCGGGCAACTTCTTCGGCTGATTTTCCGGTTGCCGCAACCCGGTCGTTGTTGATCCCTTCAAGGCGTCCGGTCAGAGTGAAGCCGGGTAGGACATTATTGACGGTTATGCCGTAAGCACCGAGTTCGCCGGACAGGGTTTTTGCCCAGCTGGCCACCGCGCCACGGATCGTATTCGACACGCCAAGATTAGGAATCGGTTCTTTAACCGATGTCGAAATAATATTGATGACCCGGCCATAGCCCGAATCGCGCATGCCCGGCAGTATCGCCTGGACCAGTGTGTGATTGGCTAAAAGGTGCTTGCGAAAGGTATCCAGAAACTGCGCCTCGGTGGCCGAGGCAATGCTGCCCGGGGCCGGGCCGGCGGTATTGTTAACCAGAATATGCACGGGCGAGTGCTTGGCCAGAGCGCTTACTTTTTGTGCCAGTTCTTCAGTATTGCCGATGTCGATGCTTAAGAACCCATGATTTTGCCCTGCGTTAACTTTAGGCAACTGTGCGCACAGCGACTTAAGCACGGCCTCGCGCCGCGATAACACGGTGACATTTGCACCGAGCTCCGCTAAGGCCATCGCGCTGGCCCGGCCAATGCCTTCAGAGGCACCGCAAACCAAGGCGTGTGTACCGCTTAAATTCACATTCATTATTGGGGTTCCTTCAGACCGACAATCATCTGCCGAACCAGATCGGCATCGTGTTTGCCCTGAGGCGGTTTGATTTGTTCCAGGGCTACACCAAACAATGCCGCATCGTCTTCATCGATGCCGTCGAGTGAGCGAAACTCGGCGTCCATCAATTGCGCACGGGCGGTGTCTTCGCCGTCATACACCAGAGTTTGGCCATCACAATCAAAAATCTCGGCAATGCCCGACTCATAAACGCGCAGGCGCGCCCAGATAATTGCTTTGCCGATACAGGCCAGCCACCAGCTTTCTTCGTGTACTGCTGAATGTTCGTCCATGTTTCCCCCTAAAGCTTGAACAAGATCAGGATAGAGCTGCCGGCAATGCCGATGCACGCAAGCCAACCGGCAACCCCGGCAATATTGCCGAAGGAGTTAAGCGCCGGGTCCTTAAATGGCTTGTGCGCAAAACGCATCAACCAGTAGCCGTAGGACCATTGTCCGGACTCGGTGCCCGGCGCAAACGGATAGTCACGATCCAAATGCTGACGATACGCCAGAATGCGAAAACCAATATGTGCCGGACCGGCCGAACCGAACAAACCAAGACTCATAAACAACCAGAAATCCGCCATCAGAACTCCGCCGAACCCGGTGCCCGTGGGAACGGAATCGCATCGCGAATATTGCTCAAGCCGCAGACATAAACCACCAGACGCTCAAAGCCCAAACCAAAGCCGGCGTGCGGCACCGAGCCGTAGCGGCGGAAGTCGCGGTACCAGCCGTAATCTTCCGGCTCCAAGCCGAACTGGCGGATGCGCGCATCGAGCACGTCCAAGCGTTCTTCACGCTGCGAGCCGCCAATAATTTCACCAATGCCCGGCGCCAATACATCCATCGCCGCCACGGTTTTGCCGTCGTCGTTTAAGCGCATATAAAACGCTTTGAAATGCTCCGGGTAATTCATCACCACGACCGGACCGTTGAAGTGGGTTTCGCACAACCAACGCTCGTGTTCGGTTTGCAGATCCAGTCCCCATTCGACCGGGAACTCAAACTTTTTGCCGGAATTTTTCAGCAGTTCCACCGCATCGGTGTAATCGATCCGGTTGAACGGTTCGGCGACAAATTTCTCAAGACGCGTCACCGCATCTTTTTGCACGCGCTCGGCAATAAACGCCATGTCGTCGGCACGCTCTTGAAGCACGGCACTAAACACGTACTTTAAGAATTGCTCGGCTAAGTCCGCATTGTCATTGAGGTTGGCAAATGCGATTTCCGGTTCGATCATCCAGAACTCGGCCAGATGCCGCGCGGTATTTGAGTTTTCTGCACGAAAAGTCGGGCCGAAGGTGTATACCTTGCTCAGCGCCAAACAGTAGCCCTCGACGTTGAGCTGGCCGGATACCGTGAGAAAAGCTTCTTTGCCGAAAAAGTCTTTGGAGAAATCGACCGCACCTTTATCGGTGCGCGGCGGGTTGGCCATGTCCAGTGTCGAAATACGAAACATCTGGCCCGCGCCTTCGGCATCGGAGGTCGAAATAATCGGCGTATTGACCCAATAAAAGCCCTGCTCGTGGAAGAAGCGATGGATTGCCTGAGCCAGACAGTGGCGGATACGGGTCACCGCGCCAAACAAATTGGTGCGTGGGCGCAGATGCGCCACTTCGCGCAAAAACTCCAGTGAATGCGGTTTGGGTTGAATCGGGTAGGTTTCCGGATCTTCAACCCAGCCGACGACCTCAATCGATTCGGCCTGCATTTCAAAGCTCTGGCCCTGGCCTTGCGAGGCGACCAATTTGCCGGTGGCAATCACCGCGCAGCCGGCCGAAAGGCGCTGCACCTCGGAGGCGTAATTGCTCAGTTCGGCCGGGGCAACCACTTGCAGGGTGCCAAAGCATGAGCCGTCGCTGAGGTTAATAAAGCTGATGCCGGCCTTGGAATCGCGCCGGGTACGAACCCAGCCACGCACGGTTACGGATTCCTGCGCCGGGGCGTGTCCGGCGAGGGCTTGTTCAACGCTGAGAATTGCCATTCCTTGTATTCCTGAAAAAACACCATAAATAAGCGGTACAGGATAACTTAGGCACGCCATTTACGCAGCGTGGCCTATAATGTCGATTAAGGAGAAATTATGGCCGTCATACTCAGTCCCGCCGCCGCCGAACGCGCGCGCAAATTTATCGAAGCTACCCCGGGAGCGGTGGGTCTGCGCTTTGGTGTAAAAAAGAGCGGCTGCTCCGGCTTCGCCTATGTCATTGATGTAACAACTGAAATTCGCGATGACGACCGGATTTTCGAGCAGGGCGGCGTGCAGCTGCGGGTTGATGCCGGGAGCCTGGAACACGTTGATGGCACCGAGATCGACTACGTACAAAGCGGCCTGAATTCGAACTTTGTGTTCCGTAACCCCCGCCTGGTGGGTGAATGCGGCTGTGGTGAGAGCTTTACCACCAACCCTGCCCACGCCTAAAGTCTGCGCAAAATCTTGCTGTAGGGCACCCAATACCGCATAATAGCCGGCTCCGCGAAAGCGGGTCACTTGCTCCACGACTCTGTCGGGGGCTGCCCGGGCCTAAACGCCCGTATCCACAAGGAACCACTATGCGTCACTATGAAGTTGTTTTCATGGTCCATCCGGACCAGAGCGAGCAAGTTCCGGCGATGATCGAACGCTACAAGAGCTCGATCGAAACCGGCAACGGCAAAATCAATCGACTGGAAGACTGGGGTCGCCGCCAATTGGCTTACCCGATCGAAAATCTGGTTAAAGCACACTATGTGTTGATGAACATTGAATGTACTCAGGAAGTTTTGAATGAACTCGTTGACGGTTTCCGTTTCAACGATGCCGTTCTGCGCCACCTGGTCATCAAGCGTGAAGAAGCGGTAACCGAACAATCCCTCATCATGAAGAACAAAGACGACAAGGGCGACAAGTCCGAGCGTCGTGGCCGTCGCAATGAAACCGACAGCGATGATGATTCCTCTGATGACGACTCTGACGAGTCCGAAGCCGCCTAATTCTGGAGATTAACCATGTCTAAGTTTTTCCGTCGTCGTAAAGTAAAGATGTCCGCTGAGGGCATCGACGCCATCGATTACAAAGACCTCAATGGTCTGCGTCAGTTTATCGCTGAGAACGGCAAGATCGTTCCGGCACGTATCAATGGTGTGTCTGCTAAGCAGCAACGTCAGGTCGCAACCGCAATCAAACGCGCGCGTTTCCTGTCGCTGATGCCGTATTGCGATAACCACCACTATTAATTTCAGGTTTTTCTGCGCTGAATTGTCCTGATTCAGCGCAGCCCCTGACGGACAGCAACTGCTGCGGGGATTCCCGCTAACGTTTAGGAAATTTTATGCAACTCATTTTGTTACAAAAAGTAGTCAACCTCGGTGGCCTGGGTGACAAGGTCAATGTACGTGCCGGTTACGGCCGCAACTTTCTGATCCCGTACGGCAAGGCGGTTCCGGCCACTGCGGAAAACGTGGCTATGTTTGAAGCACGTCGCGCAGAGTTCGAAGCCAAGGCTAACGATCTGCTGTCCGGTGCTGAAGGCCGTAAAGCCAAGCTCGAAGGTTTGACCGTGAACATCTCGGCTAACGCGTCGCCGGAAGGCAAGCTGTATGGCTCGGTTGGTCCGCGTGAAATCGTCATGGCTCTTCACGCTGCAGGCCATGAAGCTGAGAAGTCAGAGATCGTCCTCGCCGGCCCGATCCGCAACACCGGTGAGTTCAGCGTGCAGATGAATTTGCATGCCGACGTGGAAGTGCAAATTAAGCTGGTCATTTCGCCGGAAGCTTAATTTCAAAAACAGGTTTTTTGTCGGGCGCCCAAGGGCGCCCGTTTTTTTTGCAAGTGTTTGAATCCGTGAAAAAAGCCAGTCGCAGGATCTGAGATACGCACGGGTTATCCACAGCTCATGCACAAGCTCAACACAATCGAATCACAGTTTTTTGCATGGTTTTATTTTTTGTTTCTCGTTAGGATCATCGGTCGGGGAATTGCTTCAAGCGCGCGCGCACTTTGCTGCCGGTGCCATAAAGCTTTCGTGATAGTGGGTTCTTTCGGCAGCAGATTTTTCAGGGAGCGTAAGCGCTAATGGCACCAGGTATTCCATCGCGTTCGGCCGCCGATAACCGGATTGAAACCCTGCGCGTTCCACCCCAATCAATCGAAGCCGAGCAGGCTGTTTTAGGCGGCATGATGCTGGCGCCGGATGCGATTGATCGAGTCGGCGACTTTCTGCAGGAGGCCGATTTCTATCGACGCGATCACCGCTTGATTTATCGCGCTATCCGTGAGCTTTCCGAGCGTAATAAACCCTTTGATGCGGTCACCTTGGGCGAGTGGTTTGAGAGCAATGGCTCGGCCGAACAGGTTGGCGGTGTTTCCTACATCTTGGAACTGGCTTCGACCACGCCGAGCGCGGCCAATATCCGTGCCTACGCCGAGATCGTTCGCGAAAAAGCCGTGCTGCGCCAGCTGATTGAGGCCGGTACCGACATTATTGATGACGCGTTCCAACCCAATGGCCGCGAAAGTAATGAAGTGCTTTCCGCCGCCGAGCAGCGTGTGTTTCGGATTGCCGAGCAGGGCCGCACCGGGCTGAAAGACTTTGTCGCGATTCGCGAAGCGATGCGCGAGGCCTTTGAAATATTACAAACCCGCTATGAAAATCAGGGTTCGGTCACCGGCTTACCAACCGGTTTTGTCGACTTAGATGAATTGACTGCCGGCCTGCAGCCCTCGGATCTGATCATTCTGGCCGCGCGACCGGCGATGGGTAAAACGACCTTGGCTTTAAATATTGCCGAGTACGCCGCGATTAAAACCAAAAAAGCGGTTGCGGTGTATTCCATGGAAATGTCATCGAGCCAGCTGGCGTTCCGTCTGATGAGCTCGATTGGCCGAATCAACGCGCAGCGCTTGCGTACCGGCCAGCTCGAAGACGAGGATTGGTCGCGGGTGAATATGTCGATCAAGATGCTCTCGGAGCTGAAGATCTTTATCGACGACACCCCGGCACTGTCACCGGATGTGTTGCGTTCCAAGGCGCGCAGGATCAAGCGCGAGCATGATCTGGGTTTGATCGTCATCGATTATCTGCAGCTGATGTCTGTGCCGGGTTCCGGTGAGAATCGCGCGACTGAGATTTCCGAAATTTCACGCTCGCTCAAAGCGCTGGCCAAAGAACTCGACGTGCCGGTGATTGCGCTCTCGCAGCTCAATCGTGGCTTGGAATCGCGAACCGATAAACGCCCGGTGATGGCCGACTTGCGTGAATCCGGCGCGATCGAGCAGGACGCCGACATCATCGTGTTTATTTACCGCGATGAGTACTACCACAAGGACTCAACCGATAAGGGCCTGGCCGAAATTATTATCGGCAAGCAGCGTAACGGCCCGACCGGCACGGTCAAGTTGAAGTTCTTCGGCGAGTACACGCGCTTTGATAATCTGGCACGCGACTCCAGCGGCAGTTTTGAGTAATTAGTTGATGCCGGCCCCGCCGGCTGTCATCGTTTTGCCCTATTTGCACAAGACGTCAGCGCGCGGCTGACGTAGAATTTGTCCCATGTCGCGACCTACCACTGCATCCATTGATCACTCCGCCTTACGCCACAACTTAGCGCGGGTGCGCGCACTCGCGCCTGATTCAAAAATTATGGCGGTGGTTAAAGCCGATGGGTATGGCCATGGCCTGGAGCGCGTGGCGCGCGCATTCAGCGCCGCCGATGGGTTTGGTGTGGCCTCATTGGCCGATGCCGAACGCTTGCGCGCAATCGGCTTGGATCATCGCATTGTGTTGCTGTCGGGATTTAATGAAGCAGATGATTTGACGCGCATCGTTGCGCTCAAACTCGATACGGTGGTTCACCACGAGTCGCAGCTGCAGATGCTCGAGCAAAATGCGTCGATCATTGCGCGCGGCTCGGTCAATGTCTGGCTCAAAGTAGAAACCGGCATGCACCGATTAGGCATCGCCGCCGATCAGGTTGCCCGCGCCCATGCGCGCCTGCGCGAGTTGGCGGGTATCAATGAAATTACCCTGATGACCCATCTGGCCAGCTCCGATGAGTTTGATTCCGATCAGACCATGGCGCAGCTGGCGAGCTTTGCGCAAATCAGTGCCGCAATTCCGGGGCAGCAATCGATCGCCAATTCGGCGGCGGTGCTCGGTTGGCCCGGTGCGCATAACAACTGGGTGCGCGCCGGCGGCATGTTGTATGGCTTATCGGTGGTGGCCGGTACCACCGGCGCCGATTTTGGATTGCAGCCGGCGATGACGCTCAGTACGCGCTTGCTCGCGGTGAATCAGCTCAAGGCGGGCGACAAGGTTGGTTATGGCGGCGCATGGACTTGCCCGGAACAGATGCCGGTCGGTATCGCCGCAGTGGGATATGGCGATGGTTATCCGCGCCATGTGCCTTCGGGTACACCGTGTCTGATTGACGGCAAGCGCGCCGCGATTATTGGCCGGGTGTCGATGGATCTGATGTGCATTGATTTGCGTGATCACCGCAATGCGCAGGTCGGCGATGCGGTCGTATTGTGGGGGCCTGAGTTGCCGCCGGAAATTATTGCCGATGCCGCGGAAACCATTAGTTACGAGTTGACCTGTTCGATTACCCGCCGGGTCAATTTCGTCGATACCGGGCTGAGCGATTAGGCCGCCGTTCACGCCGCGCGCACGGCACGCCTGATTTAATTGTTCGCATGAATACTCCATTTGCCCTGATTACCGGTGCGTCCGGTGGTGTTGCCAGTGCCAGCGCGGCACGGCTTAAGCTCGATGGTTTCAGCTTGGTTGGCATCTCGCGCGATATCAGCAAAGTCACGGCCGAGTTTGATCAAACCGTGCAGGCCGATGTCAGTTTGGCCGAAGAGGCCGAGCGCGCGCTCGAGGCAGTGAGCACACACTGTGGTTCGTGCCCGACAGTTCTGGTCCACGCGGTTGGTGATATTTCGCTGGCGACGTTACCGCGCACCACCGAGGCGGCCTACCGTGAGTGTCTGCGCAGTAATTTAGATTCGGCGGTGTTCACCGTAAAAGCATTTTTAGCTCGCGCCCTGAAAGAAAAAACGCCAGCTTCGATTATTTTATTCTCCTCGGTCGCGGCTAAATCCGGTTTGGGCAATCACGCTGCTATCAGCATCGCCAAAGCCGGCATCGAAGCCTTGGTGCGATCGGTTGCCGCTGATCATTCAGCGCAGGGCATCCGCATCAACGCTATCGCACCGGGCCTGATGGACACGCCGGCTTCGGCGCGTTTTTTAAGCAATGAAGCAGGCCGTAAGATGATGGCCGCACAGTATCCGCTAGCGCGCATCGGTCAAGCCGGCGATGCTGCGGAACTGGTCGCGTTTCTGGCTTCAGATACATCGTCCTGGTTGACCGGGCAAGTGCTCGGTTTGGATGGTGGATTCAGCGCCGTGCGTCCGATCGTCAAATGAGTTCAGCAAAAAAAGCCATCGTCTGGTTTCGTCAAGATTTGCGCTTGCAGGACAATCCGGCGCTGCATGCGGCCTTGCAAGGCGGTTATGAACCGGTTCCGGTATTTATCGATGCGCCCGATGAGTTGGCGCCGTGGACCCGTGGCGCGGCATCGTCGGCCTGGTTGCATCACTCGCTTAATAGCCTGTCGGCCGATTTGGCCCGCCTGGGCTCGCGTTTAGTGTTGCGCAAAGGCCCGAGCGATCAGGCGATGACTGAATTGCTCAAACAGTCCGGTGCACGCGCGGTTTTTTATAATCGCAGTTACGAGCCGCAGGCCCGTGCGCGCGATGCGGCGATAAACGAGCTGCTCAGCAGCTCGGGCGTGGACGTGCAAAGCTTTAATGCCAACTTGTTTTGCGAGCCCGAAGCAATTCACACCCAAAGCGACACTCCGTACAAAGTGTTTACGCCGTTCTGGCGCAAGCTGCGGCCGAGCTTGATCGACCATGAGCCGATGCGGATGCCGGCGCAATTGCCCGGAGTCGACGCGGCCATCAGCGGCGTCGAATTGGCGAGCCTTGGCTTGCTACCGGAAAAAAACTGGGATCAGACATTTTGGGAGTTCTGGCAGCCCGGCGAAGCCGGCGCGCAGGATCTGCTGGAGTCTTTTATCGACGGCGCGTTGATCAGCTACAGCGAACAACGCAATTTGCCCGATCGCATTGGCACCTCCAAGTTATCGCCGCATTTACACTTCGGCGAGCTGTCGGTGTGGCAGATTTTCAGGGCCTTGCAGAATTTACCCAAACGCGCCGGCCTGGATGCGGCCAAAGAGCACTATTTGCGTGAGCTGGGTTGGCGCGAATTCAGTGCGCATCTGCTGTATCACTTTCCGCACACCCATCAAGCCAATCTCAATCCCAAGTTTGATGGTTTTGATTGGCGAGTCGCCGACGAGTCGGATCTTGGCGCCTGGCAACGTGGCCACACAGGCATCCCAATTGTCGATGCGGGCATGCGCGAGCTATGGCAGACCGGCTGGATGCATAACCGGGTGCGGATGATTGTCGCCAGTTTCTTGTGCAAAAACCTGCGTTACCACTGGTTGCACGGCGCACGTTGGTTCTGGGGCACCCTGCTCGACGCTGATTTGGCCAACAACACTCAGGGCTGGCAATGGACCGCCGGCACCGGTGCCGATGCCGCGCCGTACTTTCGTATCTTCAATCCAGTTACTCAGGCCAAACGCTTTGACCCCAAAGCGGCCTACATCAAGCGCTGGGTGCCCGAGCTTGAGGCCTTAGATGTGCCGGCGGTGTTTGCGCCCTGGGAGCATCCGGATCAGGCGCAGAAAATAGCCGGGAACTATCCGCGTTCACCGCTGGTCGATTTATCACAGAGCCGAAATGCGGCGCTGAGCGCCTTAAAGACCTGTGCTTAGCTCAGCGATTCGTTCATAAACGTGAGCGCGTGGAGAAGCCGGTGATTGTCTGGCGTGTGCAGCGCACAAATCGCTTTTAGGCTTAAGTGGCGCTGCCTGTGGCCGTTAGTAATCTGTACGATATTGTTTGGCGCGCGCGTTTTCCGGACCTATTTTAATGCGGAGTAGAAAATAGGCATGATCAACAAGCCCTTATGGCCGATTCTTGATGCATTGCTCGTTGAGTTGCAGGTAAGCTATTTAAAGGATTGAATAGACTATATGAGCACTCTACAAGATTTCTCTCGACACGGACTCTTGGTTAGCCCCGATGCGGTTCCCGATCTGGGTTTGCAGCTGGAGCCCGAAAACGACCCGGGCACCTTAGTGTTGGGCGGTGGTTGCTTCTGGTGTACTGAGCTGTTGTACCGGCAGCTGCGTGGGGTATCCGAGGTCACCTCCGGCTATTCCGGTGGCGAGGCGAGCCTGGCCCATTACCGCGATGTATGTACCGGCGAAAGCGGCCACGCGGAAGTGATTCAAATTCAATACGACGCAACCCAGGTAGGCATGGCAGACCTGCTGCGGGTATTTTTTCTGGTTGCGCATAATCCCACCCAGCTTGACCGGCAGGGCGCCGATATCGGCTCGCACTACCGCTCGGTAGTGTTTTGCAGTAATGCCGAGCAAGCCGAATTCGCGCAGAAGTACATTAATCAGCTCGATGAGCTCAAGATTTACAGTGACAAAATCGTCACCGCAGTGGAGATGCTCGACGGCTTCTACCCGGCCGAGCCCTACCATCAGGACTACGCCGGCAAAAATCCGTATCAGCCCTATGTGCGGCATGTCGCCGAGCCGAAACTTAAGCGTCTGGAGCGCTACTTCGAGTCGATGTTGAGCTAATCCTTGACCTGCAACCCGAACTCACGAGAAAATGCGCGCCCTCGGGCGGTTAGCTCAGCGGTAGAGCACTGCCTTCACACGGCAGGGGTCACAAGTTCGAAACTTGTACCGCCCACCAATAAAATCAATAGCTTGGACTGTTTTTCACTGTTGTTTTCAATGCCAGTACGGCAATAATACGGCAAACCGCTATCCTAAACCGCCCGATTTAGGCGGTTTTTTTGTGTCCAAAAGGGGTCAGATATTTCCTACCTTTCGCCGGGTCGATCCCTGATAGCAGGGAAGGGGTCAAACAGGGAAACTAAATACGCCACGGAAGCCACCCGCGCCCGTTTCCGGCCTGAAGGATAACCAAGCTGTGC
>CBDUOG010000065.1:0-10564 GCA_965368785.1 uncultured Gammaproteobacteria bacterium
AAGTGCAAGTTAGATGCCGCCTATTTGCTGACCCTTCGTGCCGCAGCCGCCAAGGGGGAAGCCGAGAAAAATGGTGGTCGATTCAGTACCGAAGCATCGGTCGCTAAGCTGTTTGCTTCGGAAGCTGCGATGTGGATTACCCACCAGGCAGTGCAGATCCATGGCGGCATGGGTTACTCAAAAGAAATGCCACTCGAGCGTTATTTCCGCGACGCAAAGATCACTGAGATTTACGATGGTACTTCGTAAATCCAGCG
Organism: uncultured Gammaproteobacteria bacterium; assembly: GCA_965368785.1. Lineage (GTDB taxonomy): Bacteria > Pseudomonadota > Gammaproteobacteria > Xanthomonadales > Xanthomonadaceae > Silanimonas. The sequence continues at coordinate 258 of CBDUOG010000065.1, forward strand.
ATTGGTAATTGCCCGGAATGAGACCGGGCTTCGATAATCAAATCACTCATAAAAAAGCCCCGCACTGCGGGGCCTTTTTTTATTCAGATCAAACGACTCAACCGAAGTCATAATTCATCAACGGTCCGGCAGGTGCAAGGAAGTTGCCCTCGACATAGTCCACACCCATCGAGAACAAGATCGTCATGCTGGCTGCATCTTGAACGTAATGCGCGATGGTTTGTTTGCCCATGTCACGGGCTTTTTCGGTAATTTCTCGAACCTTTGTTTGAGCATCGGTGCTCTTCGCCAGTTCCGTAATGAAACTGCGGTCAATTTTCAAAACAGAAGGATTGAGGTGCTGCAACAGTTGGAACGAATTCAGGCCCGTTCCAAAGTGTTCAAGCGCAATTTTCACGCCCGAGCTGGACAGCGCTTTCTGAAATTCCTGCACGGCATTTAAATGCGTGTAAACCGCCGGCTCGTGAATTTGTAAGGTGAGCAAACTACCGTTTATGCCGGCTTTGGCTACAGCATCATTAATAAATGTCGGTAAATCCAAAGCATTGATGATCGTATCTGCCGTAAGTTTCACGTACAGGCTAACTTCATTGCCGGTTTCAGCTTTCTGCGCAATTGACTCAATGGCTTTTTTGATCACCCAGCGATCCAGTTCATCTAAAAGCCCATTGTCTTTGGCGATCGGAACGAAGGTTTCCGGCATGACCAGCTCTTCACCTTGTCCCTTGAGACGAATGTAGGCTTCGTAGGTTTGTAGGCTCTCGCCCTGCAGTGAAATAATCGGCTGGAAATATAAGACGAAGTCATCACTTTTGAGCGCGTTTTTGATTCGCTCAATCCAGGCTTGAATGCGTTCTTCTTCTGCGCGGTCTTTGGCCGCCGGGTCGTAAATTTCAACACGGTTGCCACTCACGCCTTGCGCCGATTGCAAGCTTTGACCGGCCTTGGCCAGGACTTGCTGCACACTGGCAATGCGTTCGCCAATTTGAACGCCGCCGATACTGACCGTCAGGCTTAGCGAATTGTTTGCCACTTGCAACAAATGACCTTCAAACGCAGCGCGAATTGCTTCGGCTTGTTGGCACGTGGCGTCGTAGTCATGGGCGTCGCACAGCACAACAAAGCTATGGTCGCGCAAACGCGCAATCATTGTGTGATCGCCGATCACCGACTCGAGTCGTTTAGCCATCGCCAATAACAGCTCATCCACGTGCGACAGGCCGATCTGATTTATCACCGCCTCGTAGTTGTCCGGCTCCACAATCAAGATGGAATGTTTGCTTTCCCCCTGCATGGTCAGCGAAACAGCCGAATCCAATTCGGCCATAAAATACTGGCGGTTGAACATGCCGGTTACTGAGTCACGCTGGCGCAGCTGCTCAAGCTCCTCGGCCATCGCTGCATCGATAACCTGCTGCCTGAATACCAATTGCAAGCAGGGCTCACGATCGTAAGTGGCCTGAGTAAATTCGATTGTTGCGTCAAATACGCTACCGTCACCGCGCTGCGCTTTGATCTCAAAGCTTTTCGGCGGCGGTTCGCCTTTGCTCATGCTCTTCAACAGCTGTTTGAATCGATCGGCGTGTTCGGCGGCAACCATGTCCAGGACCGACAGGCCTTCAATATCTTCGAAGCTCTCGACCCCGAATATTTCTAGGTAGGCATCATTTGCACGGATATGCATGCCTTCGTGGATGTAAGCGATCGGGTCGCGCGAGGAAGCGATCAGGGCATCGCAACGGCGTTCGGTCTCGCGAATGGCGGATTCCATCTGGCGCTGCGAACGGCGATCACGGACGGCCTGGTGCTCGATGCCGACAACGTGCTGAATATGTGCAGCGGAACCTCGCAGCACGCAGTTGCGTGCTCCAAGCTCGATAGCCTCTAAAATATTTGCTTCATCGAGCTTACCGACCGATGCCAATACGCTGATGTCTTTGCCACTGGATTTGACTGCTTTTACCACCGCATCAAAGCTGATGTACTGCGACTTTAAGGCGCAAATCACGATATCAAACGACTGGCTTTCTAATAGGCGCGTCAAGTCATCCAGCGACTCGGGGCGCTGGGGTCGAACGGCGACGCCACCATTACGAAGTGCAGTACTGAGTTCCTCAGCGTCTTCCAGTCGATCATCTACCAACAGAAGTCGGAGCACGGTTTCTGATTGGGTCATCCAGCAAGGGTCCTCAGTTATCTAACTGTACGTATGCGTATCTGTTGAAGTATAGCGGCAAGACCTGACTTTAGTTGATTGTTTCGTCTAGGGGAAGTTTGCTGGCAGCCCCGGCAATCTCGCGAACCAGCTGCGGCAGCAAATATCCGGGCAGGCGCGCCCGGGCCTCTTGATGGATGCGAATAGCCTCCTGATCCGGCACTTCAAAGTGTGCGGTGCCGTGGACGCGGTCGAGTTGATGCAGGTAATAAGGCAGCACACCGCATTCAAAAAGCCGCTCGGATAAGGCTACCAGGGTGTCGGAGTCGTTGTTAACTCCTTGAAGTAAAACGGATTGATTGAGTAATGTGGCGCCCGTGGCTTTAAGCTTTGCACACGCCGCCGCGACATCTTGGCCCAGCTCGCGCGGATGATTTGCGTGGATAACGATCACCAGTTGCCCGGGTATTCCACTGAGCCAATCTAAAAGCTCCTGATCGACGCGTTCGGGCAGCACCACCGGTAGTCGCGTGTGTAGCCGGAGCCTACGAATATGCGGAATCTGGCTGATTTCATCAGTCAGCAGACGCAATTTTGCGGTGCTTAGCGACAAAGGGTCACCACCAGAGAGCAATACTTCGCTAATGCTTGTATCGACGCGCAACTGAGCGATTGCCTCGGACCACTGGGCTTTTGAGGCGGTCGAGTCCTGATAAGGGAAGTGTCGGCGAAAGCAGTAGCGACAATTAATCGCGCAACTGGCGGTTGTGATAAGCAGAGCCCGTCCTTGGTATTTTTGTAGCACGCCGCCACCGGTCTGCGCAGAATGATCGCCGACCGCGTCCCAGGCAAAGCCGGCGACCTGCTGGTTTTCTTCGATTATCGGCAAGACTTGACGCAGTAGCGGATCGTTGGCATCGCTGTGGCGCATTTTTGCTGCAAAGCCTCGCGGCACGCGCATCGGGAACTGGGCCATCGCATCGGCTGACAGCGAGGCCGCCAGCGATTCGAGACCCAGCAGGCTAAGTAGCTCATTGGGGTCGCGGATCGCATCACGCCAAAGTTTTTGCCAGCTGTCAGGCTGCGGTATGTGGGCAAGTACAGGTATCATAGGAGGCTTGAGGCCAATCGGGGCCGCGTCAATTCCCTTATTTTAGCCGCACCAGAGGCGGTCTGTATTCAATCAGGAGTTATTTAATGGCCAGCTATGGCATGAACGATGTCAAAAACGGGATGAAAATCCTGGTAAACAATGAGCCGTGCGTCATAACCGATACCGAATATGTGAAGCCCGGCAAAGGTCAGGCATTTACCCGGGTTAAGTATCGCTTCATCAAGTCGGGGCGTGTTGTTGAGTTGACCATGAAGGCGACCGACTCCTTAGAAGCGGCCGATGTAATGGACACTGATATGCAGTACCTGTACACCGATGGTGAGTACTGGCACTTCATGCAACAGGAAACCTTCGAGCAAGTTCAGGCCGATGCGACCGGCGTAGGTGAAACGGCCAAGTGGATCAAAGGCGAAGAAGATTGCGTAGTCACGCTTTGGAATGGCACGCCAATCGCGGTCACGCCCCCCAATTTTGTCGAACTCAAAATCGTCGAAACTGATCCGGGCGTGCGCGGTGATACCTCTGGCGGCGGCGGCAAACCGGCAAAACTTGAAACCGGTGCAGTCGTTCGCGTTCCCTTATTTGTCAATCAAGACGAAATTATCAAAGTGGACACCCGTTCGGGCGAGTATGTAGGACGAGTCAAGTAACTCGAGCCTGCTTTTGACGTCATTTAATACGGAATATTTGTTGTGACTGATGCGTTGCAGAAGTGTGACCTGCTCATCGAAGCCAAATGGATCGTGCCGATTATCCCGGCTGATACGATCCTTGAAAATCATGCCCTGATCGTCGATCAGGGGATGATTATCGACTTGCTGCCCAAAGATAAGGCGCGGCAGAAGTATCTGCCGGAAACTATTGTCGAGCGAAATGGGTCAGTGCTGTTGCCCGGGCTGGTTAACGCGCATACGCATAATCCAATGACGTTGATGCGGGGATGCGCCGACGATTTAGCATTGATGCCCTGGTTGCAAGATCACATCTGGCCGATTGAAGGCGCGGTGATGGGGCCTGACTATGTCGCCGATGGATGCACCCACGCGGTCGCCGAAATGATCCGTTCGGGAACGACATGCTGTAACGAGAACTATTTTTTTCCGGATGTACAGGCGACCACATATAAGCGACTGGGCTTCAGGGCGTTGGTGGGGCTGCCGATCATCGAATTTCCGACGGCATGGGCGAAAACTGCGGCGGAATATTTCGATAAAGCGCTTGAGGTGCATGATCAATGGCGGAGCGACGAATTGATTTCGAGCGCTTTTGCGCCGCACGCGCCCTATACCGTATCCGATGCAAGCTTCGAACGATTGGCAATGCTTTCGGGGCAGCTGGATTTGCCGATTCATTGCCATATTCACGAGTCGGCTCAAGAAATCATTGACTCGATTAAAGAGCACGGCCAGCGGCCTTTGGCACGCCTTGATCGACTGGGCGTGGTTAATGAAAAATTGATCGCAGTGCACATGACTCAGCTAAGCCCCGAAGAAATCAAGTTGTGCGCGCGCGCGGGTGTGAGTGTGGTTCATTGTCCACAGTCGAATATGAAACTGGCTTCGGGTTTGGCACCCGTGCAGTTGCTCCGATCTGCAGGAGTTAATGTCGCCATTGGAACCGACGGCGCGGCCAGTAATAACGATCTAGATATGTTTGATGAGATGCGCACGGCCGCATTGCTGGCCAAAGTAGTTGCCAATGATGCAACCGCAATGGATGCCCATTCGACACTTCATGCCGCGACCATGGGCGGCGCAAAAGCGATGGGACTTGACGCAAAAATCGGGTCATTGGAAGTCGGTAAGTGCGCGGATCTGATTTGCGTGGATTTGGCCCAAATAGAGACCCAGCCGGTTTTTGAGCCTGTCTCTCATTTGGTCTACGCGGCAAATCGATCGCAAGTGAGCGATGTCTGGATCAATGGCGTGCAGAAAATGAATCAGCGTGAACTGGTCGCAATGGACGTGCCTGAACTGCTGCGCAAAGCCGAAAGTTGGCGCCGTCGAATGGACGCGGCCAGAGGATCGCGCTGATGTCAGCAAAGCCCAACGTTGAAAAGGCTGAAGTCGATAAATTCTCGGCCATTGCGAGTCGTTGGTGGGACCCGCAGGGACCGCAAGCGCCCCTGCATGTGCTCAATCCGGTTCGACTGGCGTATGTAAAGCGGTTTTCAGCCTTGCCCGGAAGTTGTGTCCTGGATGTTGGATGCGGCGGCGGCCTGTTGAGCGAAGCGATGGCGCGCGAAGGTGCGCTGGTTACCGGCCTTGATATGTCTGCAGAGCTGATTAATGTCGCCAAGCTGCATATGTTGGAAACCAGGCAAACACAGACGGATGTCAATGCACAATATGTGCTCGGCACGGTTGAAGATTATGCGCAAAAGCATGCCGGTTCATTTGACCTGATAACGTGCATGGAGATGCTTGAGCACGTGCCGGATCCTGCTTCCATTATTCGTGCCTGTTCAGATCTACTCAAGCCCAACGGAAAAATTATTCTTTCCACAATCAATCGCACGCCGCAGGCTTTTGCTCTGGCGATTGTTGGCGCCGAATATATTGCGGGCATGTTGCCTAAAGGCACCCATCATTACCGGAAGTTTATTCGCCCCTCGGAAATGCGTCGTTGGCTGGAGCAGGCTGGAATTGAGTGTGACGATGTCAGCGGGCTGCAGTACCGGCCAATGACCAAGTCCGCATCTCTCGGTGGTTCGGTTTCTGTTAACTACCTGATGGCGGGAAGCAAGGCGTCGTGATTTCCCATCGAATTGATGCTGTGTTGTTCGATCTAGACGGCACATTGGTGGATTCAGCGCCGGATTTAATCGCGGCGGTAGATGAGCTGGTCTTAGAGCACGGGCGCCAGCCCAAACCAACCCGGGTTATGCGCAGCGTGGTGTCCAAGGGCGGCCGGGCCTTGTTGGCCAAGGCATTTGATGACTGGTCAGAGCAACAGCGCGAGCAACTATTGCCGATCTTTCTTGAGCGGTACGCTCAGAACCTGAGCCGACATACGCGTCCGTTTGATGATATTGAAGCCTTTCTGATGCGCCTTGAGCAGAGCGGCATTCCGTGGGGAATAGTGACCAATAAGCCGTTCTACCTCGCTGAGCCATTGATCGGCGCACTGGGTTGGACATCGCGTTGTTCGGTACTTTTGGGCGGCGATAGTCTGGCTGAGCGCAAACCACATCCGTTGCCACTGTTACACGCGGCACAGAAAATTGGCGTCGATGTCGCGCGGTGCGTTTACGTTGGCGATGATCTGCGCGATATCCAGGCTTCGGTGGCGGCTAATATGTCGAGCATTGTGGCGTTGTGGGGATATCGCGAGCCCCATGAGAACCCGGTCGACTGGGGTGCAAGCGCCATGGCCGACCTGCCTCGAGATTTGCATGGGCTGTTGCCCTGAGTCCTATGAGTGTTCGTGAACAAGCACAGGTATACGTCGAGAAATGGCTGAATCAAGAGCCATCGATGCGTTGGGCTATGGTTTTCTGCCCAAGTGCTATGCGCGAGCGCGCGCTGCTATGGGGCGCGCTTCAAGCTGAACTGCGCGACGCTCTATTTGAGCTCAGCGAACCTCAGGTCAGCAGAGCAAAGCGCGATTGGTGGGCTGAAGAACTTACCGCCTTAGGCAATGGCGCTGCGCGTCATCCGCTCACGCGTTCCTTAGCTGGGTTTGGTGGGCAATGGCATCTCTTGGCCGCTGAACTCGGTGCCGCAAGCCAGACCCGGCTGGCGTCAGATTTTGAGCAGAGCGTCGACATGTTGGGAACACTAGCCAGCGCATTGGGTTGTGCTGAGCGTGCGTTGTTGGACGAGTCGGGTGATGCAGATTCGGTTCGATCCGATAGCCAAAGTTGGATTGCGCAGCTCCTGGTGCAGCGGATTCCTCACGGGCTCACGCAATACGACAAAGCGCTGATACCGCTCGACTTCCACTTGCGCTTCGCCAGCGCAGGGCACAGCGCATTGCTGCGTGCCTGGGGGCAGCAGGTGAGCGTGTTGGTCACTGCCGATGCAACCTATTCCAGCGTTTTTCGATCAATTACGGCCGGTTTGCTGCGCTACCAATTAGCGCGTTTGGCTGAGCGTGGACAGCTACCCGAGATGGGAAGGTGGTCCAGCCTGATCAGATGTTGGGGTTCAGCTCGCACTTATATGCGTCAGCAGGGCACGCAATAACCGGCTAAAATTGACGGCTTCTACACAGTTCCTGTGAAATCTTGCAGGTCCGGAATTACGGAATCCCATTAATGACCCCAATTAATCAGAGCGTGCGCGCGATGCCAGATATCGCCGCCAATGCTAAAGCCGCGACCGCAGGTATTCTCGACTGGGTAGGCATGTCTGAAATTACTGCGCCGATACGCTTGCAGGCTGCGGACGGGACTTTGGTTCAAAGCGCGGCTCGAATTGTCGCCGGGGTCAACTTAAAGAATCCGGATGTTCGCGGCATCCACATGTCGCGCTTGTATTTGGCCATTGAAGACAGCGTGGCGCATGAGCCGCTGTCACCGTGCAGTTTGCGCCGCGTTCTGCGCACTTTTCTGGATAGCCACGCTGAGCTCTCAGACAAAGCGCGCGTACAGATTCGCTTTGAACATTTGTTGCAGCGTCGCGCCCTGATCAGTGAGAACACGGGCTGGAGAAGTTATCCGGTTGAAATTAATGCGCAGATGATCAACCAGACATTTGAGCTCGAATTGGTGCTGGAAGTGCAGTATTCGAGTACGTGCCCGTGCTCGGCTGCTTTGGCTCGTCAGTTGATCCAGGAGCAATTTGAGCGCGATTTTGCGCAAGATCAAAATCTAGATCGTGCAGCGGTGCTGCGATGGTTGGGGTCAGAGCAAGGCATTGTTGCCACTCCACACAGTCAGCGCAGCACCGCCAGAGTGCGGGTTAAATTGTTGCCGACGTTCCAGCAATTGCCGGTTTTGGAGTTGATCGACCGGCTCGAGTTTGCCCTGAAGACACCTGTCCAGACCGCCGTTAAACGCGAAGACGAGCAGGAGTTTGCGCGGCTGAACGGGCAAAACCCGATGTTCTGTGAAGACGCTGCCCGGCGCCTGCAGTCAGCGCTCTCGAGCGAGGAGCGCATTCAGGACTTCTGGTTGCAGGTATCGCATTTTGAAAGCCTGCATGCACACGATGCGGTGGCAGAGGCCAGCAAGTTTCCGGATCAGGCTTACGTGCCGCTGTGATTACCTGGCTTGAGGATTGAGCTCGGCCTTCACCAAAGTTTGCGGATCAATGCGGGTGCTGAACCAGTTCATACCCCAATGCAGATGGGGTCCCGATGCTCGCCCGGTAGCGCCTACGGCACCGATTACCTGACCCTGTCGCACATAATCGCCAGCAGCCACATCAAGCCGTGAAAGATGCAGAAAATTGGAACTGACGCCGTGTCCGTGGTCCAGAAGTACGGTGCCTCCGGTTAAGAACATATTGGCATTGGCGTAAGTGACCAGACCCGCCGCAGGCGCTTTGACCGCCGTGCCGCTGGCTGCGGCAATATCCATTCCCGAATGCCCCGACCCGGGCTTGCCGTTATACACGCGCTGCGAACCGAAACGCCCGCTGATTCGGCCGCTAACCGGCCAGATAAATTGCGCGGAGAAATCTTCGCGCGCGTCATCACGATTGCGTTGCGCGGTCACCTCAGCCTGTTCCTTTGCAATTCTCGCTGCGGTTTCCGGGTCCGGGGTAACGGTCGCCTGCGGAACGCCTCGAACGTGTTCCACTGGAAATTCTCGGGGCGTAATCCGGACTTGGTGTGAAAATCGGTGGGTGTCTTGAAGGACTAATTCGAGCTCAATCGGCGCAGTTTGCTCTTTGCTGGCGGCAATCACGAATAATCCGTTGGCTGACACGCGGATCGGTTCGCGTTTGCCATCTGTATGAATTCGGAAAACCTGGGAGCCCGGCGGCAGTCGGCCGACCGATAGCTCGGCCTGGGCGATTTTGTCGGGAAGCTGAAGATCCGTGATTTTTAGTGACCCGGCGAGAGCTGCCGGGCAAATGAACAGACAAATCGTTAAGCATAAACCGTTTATAGTCATAAGCTTATATTACTAAATTAATTTGATTTATGAAATCGCTAATTGCCTAGTCTTCAATCGGCGGTGGCGTCAGTGTACTGCCTGGCACGGGGTCAAATCCGCCCGGATGGAACGGGTGGCAGCGCCCCAGTCGCTTTACGCCCATCCACACCCCTTTTGCGGCGCCGAAGCGCTCGACCGCTTCTTTCATGTACATTGAGCAGCTGGGGTAAAATCGACAGTGTTGGCCGAGGTAAGGGCTGATATAACGTTTGTACCCATTCAAGCTGGTTAATATTAGAGTCTTCACAAAAATCGTCACGGTGGGTTGCTGAATTGTTCCAGCTAGGCTATAACAGCGCGCTGCCGTGGCTCAAGGAAGTCCAAAGGAATCTAGCGTGGTTGTAAAGAAATCTACTAAGAAATCTGCCGCAAAAGCGGCTCCCAAGAAGGCTCCTGCGAAGGCTGCCAAGTCCGTGGCCAAAGCCGCGCCGAAAAAGGCTGCTCCAAAGAGTCCTGCCAAGAAGCCGGCGATAAAGAAGGCTGCTAAACCAGCCAAAAAGGCCCCGGCCAAGAAAGCGGCTGCTAAAAAGGCTGCGCCGAAAAAAGTCGCGGCGAAGAAGCCGGCGGCTAAAAAGGTAGTAGCTAAAAAACCTGCGGCAAAAAAAGTGGTAGCAAAAAAAGCTGCGCCCGCTAAAAAAGCCGCAGTGAAAAAGGCTAAGCCGGTAGCGGCGCCTGCCAAGAAAAAAGAGGCTAAGCCCGCTCCTGTAAAAAAGACACCTGTTAAAGCAAAGCCTGCTGAAAAAGCAGTCGTTGCGAAAAAGACTAAAGCTGTAAAACCGGCGGCCGCCAATAAGAAAACGGCCAAGGTGGTAGCGAAGCCGGTTGTTGATGCAGCACCTGAAGTAAAAACTAATCCTTCTGTGAAGCGTCCCTCCGGAAAAAAAGCGGGCTATGTAAAGCCGGCAAAACCCAGAGAAGAGAGGATTAAAGTG
>CBDUOG010000066.1:0-10488 GCA_965368785.1 uncultured Gammaproteobacteria bacterium
ATTTGGTGCCGGAAAGAGGAATCGAACCTCCGACCTCATCATTACGAATGACGCGCTCTACCAACTGAGCTATTCCGGCAAGGGTGGCGATTTTAGGGGTTTTAGGCCCGCCGGGTCAATCAATTACGTTGATGCGCAAGGCTTTGGGCAAGGCAAACACCATGTCTTCTTTCTTGCCGCTGAGCTCTTTGACCTGGCCCACGCCCATTGCTCTAAGGCGCTCTACAACGCCTTGCACCAGCACTTCCGGGGCCGAGGCACCTGCGGTCAGGCCGACCGCGGTGACGCCCTCGAGCCATTCGGGGCGGATGTCATCGGCGCCATCAATTAAGTGCGACTGTGCGCCCTGCTTTTGCGCCAATTCGCGCAGGCGGTTGCTGTTGGAACTATTCACCGAGCCAACCACCAGCACCAACTGACATTGGCCGGCCAGCACCCGAACCGCGTCCTGGCGGTTTTGCGTGGCGTAACAAATGTCGTCGTGGCGCGGGCCTTCGATTTTTGGAAAGCGTTTTTGCAAGGCGGCGATAATGTTAGCGGTGTCATCGACCGACAAAGTGGTCTGGGTGGTGAAGGCCAGATACTCGGGCTGGGCGACATCCAGTTTATCGACGCACTCAACGCTCTCGACCAGATAAATTTGACCACTGCCCTGCTCGCGCGACCATTGGCCCATGGTGCCTTCGACTTCGGGGTGACCGGCGTGGCCGATCAACACCACATCGCGACCGGCGCGACAATGCCGCGACACTTCCATATGCACTTTGGTGACCAATGGACAGGTGGCGTCGAACACTTTCAATCCGCGGCCATCGGCTTCGGCGCGAACTGCTTGCGATACGCCATGCGCGCTGAAAATGACCGTTGCGCCGTCGGGCACTTCGCTGAGCTCTTCAACAAACACCGCGCCGCGTTGGCGCAGGTCATCGACCACAAAGCGATTGTGTACAACTTCGTGACGCACATAAATCGGCGCGCCGAGTTGCTCCAGAGCGCGGTCGACAATCTCGATGGCGCGATCAACGCCAGCGCAAAAACCGCGCGGATTGGCGAGTAGCAAGTCCATCAGTGTTTATCGCCTTGCTTTTGAAACAATGAAAAACCCAGCATTAATGTTACACCCAACACAATGGCGCTATCAGCCACATTGAATACCGGCCACCAGCCCCACTGCACAAAATCAACCACGCAACCAAAGCGCACGCGGTCAATCACATTGCCCAACGCACCGGCAATAATCAGTGCCATGGGCAGGGCTTCGCGCCAATTTCCGCGCTCCATTTGGCGCAACCAATGGGTCATCAGACCGGCAACCAAAATGGCCAGAATGCTAAAGAACCATAACTGCCAGCCACCGGCTTCGCTTAAAAAACTAAACGCCGCGCCACGATTGCACACCAGGGTCCAGTCCCAATAGCCCTCGATAAACGGCACCGGCGTATTCCATTCCAACACGCGTAGCACCCAGATTTTACTGAGCTGATCGATTGCCATGATCGCCGCGGACAGCCACAACCAGATCAACGCATTTTTGCTGATGTTTTTTTGCATGAACGACTCTTAGAAGAACTGGCGGTTTTCGCCGGCACCATCCACATTGCCTACGCAGCGCGCGCACAATTCGGGATGCTTAGCGTCTTGACCGACGCTGGGCAGATAATGCCAACAACGCACACATTTGTTATCGGTGCTGGCGCTGGCCTGCACAAACACTTTGGCCAATTTATTTTCCACCGCGCTGCTGGTTTTTTCGCTTAAGGGCGCAAAACGCAGGGTCGAGGTAATAAAGAAGAAACGCAGTTCTTCGGCACTGGTCGCAAAGCGTTGGATGTCGGCGTCATCGACAAATACATCGACATTGGCCTGAAGCGAGGCACCAATCGTGCCACCGGCGCGCATTGGCTCAAGCACTTCAGTAACCGCTTCGCGAATCTGCAATAAACGTTGCATATCCGCTGCGGTGTGCGTGAACTTAGGCGACAAGGCCGACAGACCCGAATACCAGGTTTCAAACAACACATTGGCCGAACGATTGCCCGGCAAATGGTTCCAGATTTCTTCGGCGGTAAAACTTAGGATCGGCGCTAACCAGCGCACCAACGCTTCGGCAATACGCAACATCGCCGACTGTGCAGAGCGACGGCCTTTTGAGTTTTCCGGCATGGTGTACAGGCGATCTTTGGTCACATCCAAGTAGATCGAGCCTAAATCGTTGGTGCAGAAGTTCTGCACTTTTTGTACAACCGCGGCGAAATCGTAGCGCTGATACGCAGCGACAATTTCCTGCTGTACTTCATGCGTACGATGTACGGCCCAGGCATCGAGCAATAACAGTTCATCGTTGGCCAGCAGATGCTTATCGACGTCAAAGCCGGCTAAGTTGCCGAGCAAGAAGCGTGCGGTATTGCGAATGCGACGATAGCCATCGGCGTTACGCTTGAGAATTTCATCCGACAGCGACATCTCGTTGCGGTAATCGGTGGATGCAATCCACAGGCGCAGAATGTCCGCGCCCATATTTTTGATGATGTCCTGCGGCTCGATACCGTTGCCCAAAGACTTGGACATTTTCCGGCCCTGCGCATCCACGGTAAATCCGTGGGTTAGGCATTGTTTGTACGGCGCTTTGCCGTCCATCGCAATGCCGGTCAGCATTGCGCTTTGGAACCAGCCGCGGTGTTGATCGGAACCTTCCAGATAAATATCCGCCGGCTTCGACAAGCCGTCTTCGGCGCGTGCAGCCAGAACGCACTCATGGCTTACGCCGGAGTCAAACCACACATCCAGAATATCGGTGACTTTGTCGTACTGGTCTGCATCGCTGCCCAGTAGCTCTTTGGCATCCAGGCTGTACCAGGCTTCGACACCGGACTTGGCCACGCGGTCGGCAACTTGGCGCATTAACTTGGCCGAGTCGGCATGCGGCTCGCCGGTTTGCCGATGAATAAATAAAGCGATCGGCACGCCCCACGTGCGTTGACGCGAAATGCACCAATCCGGACGACCTTCGATCATGCCGCGAATGCGCGCTTCGCCCCACTCCGGGAACCAGCCTTTGTTTTTACCGATTTCGGCAATTGCGGCCATGGCGTCGCTGCGCAAGTTGGCTTGATCCATCGAGATAAACCATTGCGGTGTTGCGCGGAATGCCACCGGCGTGCGATGACGCCAGCAATGCGGATAGCTGTGTTGCAGTTTGCTAAACGCCAACAACACGCCACGTTCTTTGAGCACTTCGACAATGGACTCGTTTGCCTTCCAGATATGCTGGCCGGCAAACATCGGCGTGGCCGGCAAATATACGCCGCGGCCATCGACCGGATTCATCACACCGGCTTCGTATTGATCGATCAAACCGTAGACCTGGGCAACCACGAAGTCTTCCTGACCGTGACCGGGTGCGGTATGCACCGCGCCGGTACCTTCTTCGGCGGAGACGTGATCGCCAACCAGAACCAAAATGTCGCGCTCATAAAATGGATGCGACAGCACGGCGCGATCCAGGGCCTGACCTTTGAACGACGCCAATCGTGTTTTGTCGCTGACGCCGTAACGCTCAAGTACGCGTTCGGCAAGCGCTTCAGCCAACACCAAATAATTAGGCGTACCGTTGATATCCGGCCCGCGCACCAACACGTAATCGAGTTCCGGCCCCAGCGACACCGCCAGCGATGCCGGCAAAGTCCACGGGGTGGTGGTCCAGATCGGAATGCTGATCATGGCACCGGCCGGTAATTTAAAACCGATGCGCTCGGCCATCGCGTTTGAGTCTTTCGCAGCATAAGCCACGTCAACCGCAGGCGAGGTTTTGTCGGCGTATTCAATTTCCGCTTCGGCCAATGCCGAGCCGCAATCAAAACACCAATGCACCGGTTTAGCACCGCGCGCCAGATGTCCGCGCTCGACGATTTTTGCCAGCGAGCGCAACATATTAGCTTCGTATTCAAAATCGAGTGTGCGGTACGGGTTTAGCCAATCGCCGATAACACCGAGGCGCTGGAAATCTTTCGACTGCAGTTCGATTTGTTCGTTGGCGTACTCGCGGCATTTTTGGCGAAAGGCTTCGGCGTCTAATTTATCGCCGACTTTGCCGAATTTCTTTTCAACCGCCAGCTCAATCGGCAGGCCATGACAATCCCAGCCCGGCACATACGGTGCATCAAAGCCGGCCATGATGCGCGACTTCACCACCACATCTTTGAGAATTTTATTGACCGCGTGACCTAAATGAATCGCGCCATTAGCGTACGGCGGGCCATCGTGCAGAATAAAAATCGGCCGACCTTTGGCGTTGCGGCGAATCTGCTGATACAGATTGTCGTCCTGCCATTTCTTCAAAGTGACCGGCTCGCGCTTGGGCAAATCGCCACGCATCGGAAATTCCGTTGCCGGCAAGCAGATCGTTGATTTGTAATCCTGGGTCACACCGTACTCCGCACTAAATTAAATCGGCGCGCAAAATCTCACGCGCCATTTGCGCATCCCGATCCATTTGCTCGATCAGCGCATCTAAGTTGTCAAATTTTTCTTCGTCTCTGAGCTTGGCGACAAACTCAACTTCAATCCGGCGCCCGTACAGATCGCCATCAAAATTGAACAGATGCGCCTCAAGCAAGGGCTTTGTGCCATCTACCGTTGGGCGCGTACCCAAACTGGAGACACTGGCATACGGTTTTGCGCCAACGCCGTGTACCCGGGTGGCATAAATTCCGCTCAAGGCAGGTACTTTACCTGCAAATTGGATGTTTGCCGTGGGATAGCCCAATTTTCGGCCCAACTGTTGTCCGCGAATCACCCGGCCGGCAATGCTGTAGTGCCGGCCCAACAGATTGGCCGCGCGATCGAGCTCACCTTTTTGCAAATGCGCACGCACCGCAGAAGCCGAGATGCGTTCATCGCCTAAGGAAACCGGCTCCAGCGCTTGCACCGTGAATTGGTGCGCCTTGCCCATCTCGCGCAGCAAAGCCACATTGCCTTTGCGGCCCTGGCCAAAACCAAAGTCTTCGCCAACCC
The DNA here is from genome assembly GCA_965368785.1 of uncultured Gammaproteobacteria bacterium. Taxonomy (GTDB): domain Bacteria; phylum Pseudomonadota; class Gammaproteobacteria; order Xanthomonadales; family Xanthomonadaceae; genus Silanimonas. The sequence goes on from CBDUOG010000066.1 coordinate 5,014, forward strand.
ACACCTCACGCACGCGCAGTCGATCGACCAGCACCTGAGTTACAAAGTCTTCGGCGCTTAATTGGGTTAGCGCCTTGTTAAAGCGCAGCAGACCAACTAAGTCGAAACCGATCTGGCGCAGGCCTTCAAATTTCATCCGCGGCAAACTTAAGCGCGGCGGTTTTTGCTCGCCGGCAAAATACTCGCGCGGTAGCGGTTCAAAGCTCAGGCACACCGACGGCAGGCCGAAATTGCGCGCACGGTCAAGCGCGTGACCGATTAAAGCGCGATGTCCCAGATGTAAACCATCGAAGGCGCCAATACAGGTCACGCTGCCTCCGGGGCACAGCACGGCGCCCTTTACGTCCCGAAACAGCTTAGTCATTGGCACTAATTATAGCGGTCACGAGGCGCTAGATGGGGCCCGGAAATGGCGCGGGCGAAATCCCATCAGCAACAACATCACGCCGTAAACCAGAGCACCCGCACCCACCACCAGCAAAAGCCAAAGCACACGGTGCCCGGCGCCCATGGCGTTCCAGTCGCCCACCCACCAACGCAAAGCAAGCACGGTGGCCAGCATCAACAGCGCGGCGCTAATCACCTTCATCGACAGCGCGAACCAACCAGGCAGCGCCTGAAAATGCCCGGATTTGCGCAGGGCCCGCCACAGCAGCCCCGCATTCAAAAGGCCGGCCAGCGCGGTGGCCAGCGCGATACCGGCGTGGGCGGCAACAAACTCGCTACGCCACAGGGGGTAAACGAAGGCCGCAATCATGGTGACGTTGGCAATAACCGTGGCAATGGCAATGCGCATCGGAGTTTTGGTGTCCTGGCGGGCGTAGAACGCGGCCAACAAGACTTTGCTCAACATAAATCCGGGCACACCCACGCACATGGCCATCACCGCATAGGCCGACATTTGCGCATCGAAATCGGTGAACTGGCCGTAATTAAATAAGGTTGCGCAGACCGGCTCAGCCAGCGCGGCCAGACCCACAGCGGCCGGAACCGAAATCAGCAGCACCAAACGCAGGCCCCAATCTAAAGAACCCGAGTAACCATCGGCATCGGTGGCGGCAAAGCGCGAGGACAGATGCGGCAGGATCACCGTGCCAATGGCCACGCCAAAAAGGCCCAGGGGCAATTCGACCAGACGATCGGAGTAGTACAGCCAGCTTTGCGCTTCGGCCACTAGCAGCGAGGCGGCCATGGTGCCAACCAGTAAATTCAACTGCGAAACCGAGGATGAAAACACCGTCGGCAGCATCAGGCCAAAGACCCGTTTGACCTGCGGATGGGCAAAGCTCAGGCGCCATTTCGGGCGCAAGCCTAAGCGACCCAGAGCCGGCCACAGTAGAAGCATCTGCGCCGCACCGGCAGCCAATACACCCCAGGCCAGAGCGGTTTCGGGCACATCCAGATACTTCGCCAGACCCAGCATGGCCGCAATCACCATCAGGTTATGCAGCACCGGGGTAAACGCCGGTAGACCGAAATGGCGGAAACTATTGAGCACACCGCCGGCCAATGCGGTCATCGAAATAAACATCAGATATGGAAAGGTGATCCGCAGCATCTGCGCGGTCAGCTCAACCGAGGTGCCGTTTTCACCGGCGAATAACAGGAACAGGCTAGCGATCCACGGCGCAAAAATCATCCCCAGCGCGGTGACCATCACCACCACCGCCAGCAAGGCGCCGGCCACGTAGTCGAGAAATTCCTGAATCGCGGCTTCATCACCGCGCTCGCGCAGTTCGCTTAGGACCGGGACAAACGCCGAGGAAAAGCTGCCTTCGGCGAAAATCCGCCGCAGGTAATTGGGGATGCGATACGCCACCACAAAGGCGCTGACCGCCGGACCGGCACCGAATAAAACGGCCTGCAGCCAGTCGCGGGCCATGCCGGCGATGCGCGACAGCAAGGTCATACCGCTGAAAATCGCGGTTGAGCGCAATAATCCCTTTTTAGCCACGCCTTGCCCCCTCGCCCCGATGCCGACTTACCGGCCCGTAGATTAATGTATTTTTAGCATTGACCTGCGGCCAAAAAGCCCCCATAATTAGCGGTCTTTCCATCCGCAAACCCAGTTTCAGGAGCCCCTCAGTGGCCAACATTAAGTCTGCCAAGAAACGCGCCAAACAAACCATCGTCCGCAATGCACGTAATGCGAGCCAACGCTCCATGCTGCGTTCGTCTGTGAAGAAGGTTATCAAGGCCATTCTCGAAAACAATGCTGCCGAGGCGCAATCCGCATTCGCCGTCGCCCAGCCGATTCTTGATCGCTACGCTTCGCGCGGTCTGATTCACAAGAATAAAGCAGCGCGTCATAAGTCGCGTCTGAATGCTCGTATCAAAGCGCTCAAAGCAGCCGCTTAATACAGGCATTACGCGCTGTACAAAAAAGCCGGCAACAGCCGGCTTTTTTAATGTCTGATTACTCGCCGGCATCGCCGCCCAATTCTTCGCGGCGGTAGCGCGCGTCTTCGGCCGCCTCTTCTGCGGCAGTTTTCAGATCATCAAAGAACTGCTGGATCTTCAGCATGATCGGCCAGGTGCCCTCGCGACTGATGGCCGAGACCACAAAATACGGCTCCTTCCAGTCCAGCTCCTTCAGAATTTCAGCAGTGCGCTCGGCGGTCTCTTCGTCATCGAGCAGGTCGGCTTTATTCAAAATCAGCCAGCGCGGTTTTTCCAGCATGGCCGGGTCGTACTTACGCAGCTCGTTTTCGATCAGGCGGACCTGTTCGGCCGGCGGGCTCATATCGTCAAACGGCGCCATGTCGACCAAATGCAACAGCAAACGGGTGCGCTGCACGTGGCGCAAGAACAAGGCGCCCAGGCCCGCCCCTTCGGCCGCACCTTCGATTAAACCGGGGATATCGGCGATGACAAAGCTACGGCCCGGCTCAACACTGACCACACCCAGATTCGGGTACAACGTGGTGAACGGGTAATCGGCGACTTTCGGCGTGGCCGCCGACACCGCGCGAATAAATGTACTTTTGCCGGCATTCGGGAAACCGAGCAAACCCACGTCGGCCAGCAATTTAAGTTCCAAGCGGATTTCACGCTCTTCGCCTTTGCTGCCGGTGGTTGCTTTACGCGGCGCACGGTTAACCGAGCTTTTAAAATGGACATTGCCCATGCCGCCCATGCCGCCCTTGGCCACCAGCAGGCGCTCGCCATGCGCGGTCAAGTCACCAATGAGTTCTTCGGTTTCTACCGCGTACACCACAGTACCGACCGGCACACGCATTTCGATATCGACGCCGGCCTTGCCGTACATTTGCCGGCCCATGCCGTTTTGACCGCGCTGTGCGCGATACTCCGATTCGTTACGGAAGTCGACCAGGGTATTGATGTTTTCGTCGGCGATCAGCCAGATGCTGCCGCCATCACCGCCGTCGCCGCCATCGGGCCCGCCAAGCGGAATAAATTTTTCGCGACGAAAGCTGATGCAACCGTTGCCACCGGCACCGGCGATCACATTAATTTGGGCTTCGTCTACGAGTTTCATGGCTACAGCTTAAAAAAATTATGTGGCAGTTTAGCGCAGGCTTATGGCAAACACCTGATTTAGCAGCGCCAGTAACGCAAAGGCCCCGCCAAGCGGGGCCCTTGAGATCAAACAATGGAACGATTAAGCAGCGTCTACAATGCTGACAGTGCGGCGCTTATTCGGACCCTTAACGCTGAATTCAACCTTGCCGTCGACCAGCGCAAACAAGGTGTGATCACGGCCCAAGCCAACACCCGAACCCGGGTGGAACTTGGTACCACGTTGACGAACGATGATGTTGCCGGCTTCACAAGCCTGGCCACCAAAGATTTTGACACCGAGATATTTAGGATTTGAATCTCGGCCGTTTCGCGTTGACCCGCCGGCTTTCTTTTGTGCCATGACGGCTTCTCCTTAAAGTTGGCTGCGGATCAGGCTTTAATGCCGGTGATCTCGATTTCTGTGAAATATTGACGATGGCCCATCTGCTTACGATGGTGCTTACGACGACGGAATTTGACGATGCGGACTTTGTCCAGACGACCGTGTGATTTAACAACGGCGCTGATTTTTGCGCCTTCAACAGTCGGCGTACCAACGGTGATTTTTTCGCCATCACCAATCAGCAACACCTGATCAAAATCGATCTTTCCGCCTTCTTCCACGTCGAGTTTTTCGACGCGCAAGTATTCGCCCTTCATTACCCGGTATTGCTTACCACCGGTTACTAAAACTGCATACATGACTAGTATTCCTCTGTAGTTATTCTTTAGTCGCTGTCTGGATCGAGCCAAACAGGAGCGGAATTATCCGCAAAAAACGCTTTGCAGTCAAACCCTTTCGTGCTTTTTTGTTCAGTTTGGGCGGGGCCTGCCAAGCGGGGCTGGCCGGCCGTCAAAGCCAGGTATGCGCCGACCCCGAGCAGGCTGTTACACTGCCTGATTGGCCTGCAAAACAAGCAATTTCATGTCCTACATGTCGCATATCCGGGTTCGCGGCGCTCGAACCCACAATCTGAAGAACATTGACCTCGATCTGCCGCGTGACAAATTGATCGTAATTACCGGGCTTTCCGGCTCGGGCAAGTCCTCCTTAGCCTTCGACACCATCTATGCCGAAGGCCAGCGCCGCTATGTGGAGTCGCTATCGGCCTATGCCCGGCAGTTTTTGTCGGTGATGGAAAAGCCTGATGTTGACCATATCGAAGGCCTGTCGCCGGCGATCTCGATTGAGCAGAAGTCGACCTCGCATAACCCGCGCTCAACCGTCGGCACGATCACCGAGATCTACGATTACCTGCGCCTGTTGTTTGCCCGGGTCGGCACCCCGCGCTGCCCCGACCATAACTACCCTCTGGAAGCGCAAACCGTCGGCCAGATGGTCGATCAGGTACTGGCTCAGCCCGAAGACAAGCGCCTGATGCTGCTGGCTCCGGTGATTCGCGAGCGCAAAGGCGAGCACGCCCAGGTTTTTGAGCAACTGCGCGCACAAGGCTTTGTGCGGGTTCGGGTGGATGGCGAAATCTACGAAATCGACGCGGTGCCGACTCTGGCGCTCAGGGTCAAACACACCATCGAAGCGGTCGTCGACCGGTTTAAGCCCAAGGCCGACATCAAGCAGCGCTTAGCCGAGAGTTTTGAAACCGCGCTGAAACTTGGCGATGGACTGGCGTCGGTGATGGACATGGACGATGCCAAAGCCGCGCCGATGCTGTTTTCCAGCAAGTTCAGTTGCCCGGTCTGCGACTTCGCCCTGCCCGAGCTAGAGCCGCGTCTGTTTTCGTTTAACTCACCGCTGGGCGCCTGCGCGCATTGCGACGGTTTGGGTATCGCCCAGTTTTTTGATCCGGCGCGGGTCGTCGGTCATCCGGATTTAAGTCTGGCGGCCGGCGCGGTACGTGGCTGGGATCGACGCAATGCCTATTACTTCCAGTTGATCGCCTCGCTGAGCAAGCACTACGACTTTGACGTCGATACGCCGTGGAAAAACCTCAG
>CBDUOG010000067.1:0-9912 GCA_965368785.1 uncultured Gammaproteobacteria bacterium
AAGGTGATTACCCAGGATAGACACCGCGGTATCCGCAATTTCAGCTTTGCGCAAAACAGCCAGCACGTGTTGTTTAGCCAGGACCAAAACGGTGATGAAAACTTCCACTTATATGCGGTGAACCTGGCCACCGGTGAACAGCGCGATTTAACGCCGTTCCCGAACACGCGCTCGGAGCTGCAACAAATAAGCGCGCAGTTCCCCAACGAAGTGTTGGTGAGCATGAACAACCGCAACCCGCAGTACTTTGATGTGCATCGGGTCAATATTGTCGATGGCAGCAGCAAGCTGGTGCAAAAGAACGATGAGTATTCGGGCTTTGTCACCGACGATAATTTCGCGGTGCGTTTTGCCAGCAAGCAAACACCCGATGGCGGCGCGCAGATGTTTAAGGCCGATGCGAAAAAAGGCTTTGTACCGCATATGACCATTGGTCAGGCCGACTCGCTGACCACGCAATTGATCGGCTTTACCAGCGATGGCAACACCTATTACTTAATTGATAGCCGCGAGCGCAACACCGGCGCCCTGTTTGCCGTGGATGCGGCCAGCGAAGAGCGCAGCTTAGTGTTTGAAGACCCGAAATCGGACGTGTCCGATGCCATTGCCCACCCGGTTACCGGTAGGGTGCAGGCGGTTGCCAGCAATTACTTAAAACCCGAATGGCATGTGATTGATAGCGCCATTCAAAAAGATATGGATTACTTGAAAACGCTCGGCGATGGCGAAATCAGCGTGACCAGCCGCAGCAATGACGACCAGCATTGGACCGTGGTGCTGAGCAACTCCAACAGCTCGTCTAAGTACTACCGCTACGACCGCGCCGCCGGCAAAGCGACCATGTGGTTTGATGTGCGCCCGGTGTTGGCCGATAAAACCTTATCGCCGATGCACGCGGTGGAAGTGCCGGCACGTGATGGCCTGAAATTGGTGAGCTACTACACCCTGCCCAGCCACACCGATGGCGATAACGACGGCAAACCGACCGAAGCCTTGCCGATGGTACTGCTGGTGCACGGCGGCCCCTGGGCACGCGACCAATTTGGTTTTAGCAGCACCCACCAATGGTTGGCCAACCGCGGTTATGCGGTGATGTCGGTGAACTACCGCGGCTCCACCGGTTTCGGCAAAGACTTCACCAATGCCGGCGATCTGCAGTGGGGTTTGAAAATGCACGACGACCTGCTGGATGCAGTGGATTGGGCGGTGGCTCAGGGCATTGCCAAGCCAGACCAGGCGGCCATTATGGGCGGCAGCTACGGCGGCTACGCCACCCTGGCCGGCGTGACATTGACCCCGGAAAAATTTGCCTGCGGCGTGGACATTGTGGGCCCGTCCAACTTGATCACTTTGCTTGAAACCATTCCGCCGTATTGGGCGCCGGTTGTTGCGCTGTTCCATTCGCGCATGGGTAACCCGAACACCGAAGAAGGCAAAGCCTTGTTGATGCAAGCCTCACCACTCACCCACGTCGATAAGATTGTGCGCCCGTTGTTGATTGGCCAAGGCGCCAACGACCCACGGGTTAAGCAATCGGAATCGGACCAGATTGTGACGGCGATGAAAGCCAAAAACATTCCGGTGACCTATGTGCTGTACCCGGATGAAGGCCACGGCTTTGCCAAACCGGAAAACCGCATGAGCTTTAATGCGGTGGCCGAAAGTTTCCTAGGCCAATGCTTAGGCGGCCGCGTGGAAGGCCCCGGCGCTGAGTTTGCCAACTCGTCGATTCAAATTCCCGAAGGCATCCAGCACATTCCGGAAATTGCCGCGGCGATGACAAAACCCGAAGCCAAACCGGAAGCAACGCCTGAAGCGAAGTAATCAATTCGCGATGAAGAAAAAGCCAGGCTTCGGCCTGGCTTTTTTGTGGGTGATTATTTGCGAAGAAACGAGTCGCTGCTAAATCCAGCCGGAACCAGCCAGTGCTAATCAGATAGACAAGGATGTGTGTACGAATTTTCTTACTAGTGCGTGCGCATTCTTCGCGAGACACGAAAATGTGACGCCTCACTTTGCATCTGAAAAAATAATTTGTTACGGTCGGATCGCATCTACGGATGCTGCGAAGGACTTCAATTCGGGAATTGCTATCCAGGGAGGATACTCAGCATGAAGTTGCTTAATCGTTTTATTTTTGTCTGCCTTACGGCCTGTTATGCGCACGACGCCTCGGCCATTCGAACATCTTCAACAAAAGTTACTGTCTGTAATGGATGTACCGTTCAACGGGTCGACATAAAAGCGGCCGAACAGTACGTAGGTGACTACGGTAAAGTATTCGTCCTCGATTATGCGAATACTCGCGCATGGGAATGTGACGTATTTTTCGAGCGTGAATTTTTCGAAAACTACGCGGCGTGTTTTGAGGCGCCTCAAGAGATTCAGAATGATTTCCAAAATCTGAACCATGCTATTGATCAGATGAAGAGTGAGATATCGCTGCCATATGAAACCGGCAATATCTATGACATCGCGGGCTGCACTGCTTGTGCACGAGACTGGCTTGTCAGCAATCAACATAGCGCCGCCAATCAGCTCAGCGTTTTCGATTTGGTTATTGCCTGGGGGCTTAGATTCTCAGCCAGCGCAGGGGTCTCCTCCGCAGCCGTGCAGGCAACCTACGAGGGCCAAGTCAGCGTTAAAGTATTTTTAGCAAACGACAACACTGAAGGCAGAGAAATCGGTTACTGCATGGGCAACCTAACGGGCGATGCGCTGGTCATAGACAGCGACCGTTGTTTCGACAGCGATGGAAACGCGATACCTACCTATAACAACGGCTTGCGTGATGGCGTCTACAGCTTCACATCGAGGATAAATCAGCTCCGGATGATAATAGCCATAAGAAGAGCCGGCGGTAATGTCCAAGTGGGAACAGTGAACGTAGGGCCAATGAATATTGTCTGCCAGGGCTTGAATTGTGAATCCGAAGACCCTGATGAAGACGATGAAGACAAAGGCGAAGAAGATGGTGAATGAGAATCGCCATTGCGGCTAGCGTTGACCGAGACGACTACCCACGCAAACTCGAAAAACACTTAATTGCAAACCAAGGAACATTGACATGAACCGCAAAGCACTTATATGGATTTTTTTTCTGTCGCTGATAACTGGAACGTACGGAAATGCTCAGGTTTTGAACTTTGCCAAGCCGACTAATGTTCAAGTCAGCTTTTGTAAGAGCTGCGACGCCCAACAGGCAGAGGCACAGGCAAGCGCGCTATACGTTGGGGAGAGAGGAACCGTTCATGTATTCGACATTAACAATAGCAATGCATGGCAGTGCTCGCTAATTTTTCATCGAGAATCCTTTGCAAATAGAACAAAGTGCCGCCGCGCCGATAATCAGGTCGCGTCTGCGTGGAGCGCATACATAGAGTCAGCCACCAAGCTTAATGCAACCCTGTCTCTTCCACTGGATGGCGGAGATATAGAAAGCATCGCTGGATGTAGCTCATGCGCGCACAATTGGATTCAAGAGAATGAGCAGGCCGTGGCCGATCACATTCGTCAGCTAGACGAACTTTTGGCGCTAGAAAGCCGTCTTGGAATTCTGGTTGGACTAGTCCCCGCTAGAATAAACGAGCGACTTGAAGGAGATCGTAAAATTTTGGTTGAGGTGTCGAATGATAGTCCGAAGGGAGGCTCAAAAGGCCATTGCGAGGCTTTGCTTACCAGGGAGTTTGTGCAGATCAACTCTGACAAGTGCTTCGACAGCAGGGGGATATCAATCGCGTCCACGAATAGCAAGGGCATTCAAAGCCGTTATGTTTTCAGCTCCCTACAAAACCACAGCGATATGATTCGTGCGCTTAAGCGTGCCGGCATTCAAGTTACGGATCACGAGACCATCATAGATGGGCGCTCCGAAATTAGGTGCGTTGCAGATGTCTGCACCTCCAAACAACTGCCCGACGACAAAAAGTAGGAGTTTGCTTTATTGGACTTAGTAAATTTAAGAGGGCTTGGATCTCAAGCCCTTTTTCTGTTTAATAACCGGATTGAGCGCGCACCGATCCCGAACACCTGCCGCATATCGCTTTTCACTGAGCAGCAGCGTCGTCTTTTTGCGGCTCCACCCTGCTCCACTGAATCAGTTCTAAGCGTCCGTCGAAGTGCTCGACGATGCCGGTGCATGAATCGACCCAGTCGCCGCAGTTCACGTACTTGGCGTTACCGATGTCGCGGATTTTGGCCCAGTGGATATGGCCGCAAATCACGCCGTCGAATCCGCGTTTGACTGCGTACTTAAGTACCGTTTCTTCAAAGCTGCTGCTAAAGCTCAAGGCGGTTTTGACTTGGCGTTTGGCGTAGCCAGCCAAGGACCAGTAACCGGCAATGCCGAGCTTGCGTCGGAACCATGCGAGTATCAGGTTGGCGCGCACCAAAACGTTATAGGCAACATCACCGAGTACCGCAACCCAGCGGTAGTGTTTGGTCACTGCATCAAATTCATCGCCATGCATCAGCAAATACCGTTTGCCATCGGCGCAGGTGTGCTCGGCGGTGCGCAGTACTTGGATATCGCCAAAATCGGTACCGATATGCTCGCGCAGGGCTTCGTCGTGATTACCGGGAATAAACGTGACCTTTTCACCATTGCGCGCACGGCGCAGAACTTTTTGCACCACGGTGTTTTGGTGCTGGTTCCAATGCACGCCACGTTTCATTGCCCAGAAATCGATGATGTCGCCGACCAAGTACAGATGCTCGGCCGGGTGCTCACGCAGGAAATCGATCAGCAAGTCGGCACGGCAGGCCAAGGTGCCCAGATGCACATCAGAGATAAAGACACTGCGAACTTGAGGCATACGAATCCGTGCTCGTGGCTATAGCTGTACCTTAAACGATTCGGCGTTTGGCGGCAGCATGGGCGGGGTTTAGCGATTAGAACTGGATACCGACACGAATGCTGGATTCCGGCGTCCGCCAGGATGACAGTGCTGGGTGTTTTCCTAGCCGAAAGGCACGGCAATCAGCACTGACTTTGACTTGTCCCGCCATTGAATCGCACCCGCAGTTGGGAAGATTAGGCAAAACAGTGGCGAGGGATGGAAATGAACGGGTAGCATTCGATACCGCGCCCGACTCGTCAAAACAAGGTCTACCAACGATTAATGCGCTCCCCGCTGACGGGTTTTCGCCTAGTCCAACCGGCGATCCCTGAGCGACTGCGGCGGGATGTCATTCACCGCGCAATCAACACAGGGCGATTCAGGCGGAGGCGTTTTTCGCCCTTTTGTCGCCCTACAAAAGGGCAAATACACGCATCGAATGCAATTCGAACAAACGAAAAAGTATGGGCGTTGCCAGACATCAAGAAAAGCAGATTCCCGCTTTCGCGGGAATGACGGTTTGTGGCGTTCGCCGGGATGACAGCACGTGGCGTTCGCCGGTATGACGGCGGTTTGCGTTTGGCGGCAGCATGGGCCGGAGGAAATGATGAGAGCCGGATGCCGACACGGATAGAAGTCAAACACTGGATCCCGGCGTCCGCCGGGATGACGGGACTTAATGTTCACGCAAATGACGGCGCCGGGGACACTAGGGCATGACAAAACTGGGGCTCTACGGGGTTAACCCGAGCAGGCCCAAGCAAGACAATTAGGGCCTCCCAAAGCATCCGCGAGGACGCATCAGAATTTAGGCTCACCAGCACCCTTGCACTGCCCATTTTTCCGCTATTATCCATCGACTAGGGAATTACCATACGGATATTAGGGGAACACATGCTTTTAGCTAATCTTTCGACGCTGGCCATGCTCGCCGGCGGTTTTTTTGTCACTGTTTTGTTTGTTGCATTGCTACTTCGAAGAGTTGTTGCCACCAACGAAGTGCATATCATCCAGTCGAGCAAGGCGACCGTTTCCTACGGTAAAGACCACGATGCAGGCAACACCTATTACGAGTGGCCTTCATGGTTCCCCCGCTTAGGCATCGTAAAGATCGTTCTGCCGGTGTCGGTATTTGATGGCGACCTGGAAGCCTATGAAGCCTACGACCGCGGCCGTTTGCCATTTGTGGTCGATGTCAAAGCGTTTTTCAGAATATCTGACTCCAATTTGGCCGCACAACGCGTGAGCTCGTTTGACGAACTCCGCAGTCAACTGCATGCCATTTTGCAAGGCGCGGTACGTACGATTCTCGCCTCAGCGGATATTGAAGACATCATGCAGGGCCGCAGTCAGTTTGGCGAAGCCTTCACCAAAGAAGTGGAGTCGCAACTGGTTAACTGGGGCGTGTCCACAGTTAAGAATATCGAGCTCATGGATATCCGTGATGCGAGTTCTTCATTTGTTATCAAAAACATTATGGAGAAGAAAAAGTCGCTGATCGAAATGCAAAGCCGTATGGAAGTTGCAGAGAACATGAAACGGGCGAGCATCGCCGAGATTGAAGCTAAGCGCGAAACCGATGTGCAGGAGCAAGACGCATTGCAAAAGGTCGGAGAGCGCACCGCGGAGAAAGAGAAAGCAATCGGTATTGCCAACGAAATCTCGCAGCAGTCTATTAAAGAACAGGCGAAGATTACCACGGAGAAAGATCTAGCAATCGCCAAAGTAAATGATGTGACTCAAGCAACGATTGCCAAAGACGTACAGATCGTAAAGGCCAATCAGGATAAGGAAACAGCTGCCATCCATAAGGAGATGGAGATCATCCGTGCCGCGCAGGATAAAGAAACGAAAATCCTCGTGGCTGAAGGTACCAAGCAGACCACAATTCTGGTTGCCGAGGGCGACCTGGAAAGTAAAAAACGCGAGTCTGAAGGTATTGCCGTGGAAGGAACAGCGCGTGCTGAGGCCGAGCGTGCGATGCAATTGGCTCCGGTCCAGGCGCAAATTGTATTGGCCAAGGAAATCGGTAATAACGAGGGCTATCAGAAGTACCTGGTCACGATTGAACAAGTAAAAGCCAATCAGGCCGTGGGCATGGAACAAGCCAAGGCACTGGCGCAGGCAGACCTTAAAGTGATCGCCAACGCCGGCTCCGTGGAGAACGGCATGAGAAGCGTGATGGATGTTTTGACCTCGCAAGGCGGCACCAACATCGGCGCCATGCTTGAAGGATTGGCACAGACCGAACAAGGCGAAGCGCTGTTAACGAAAATTGGCTTAAAGCCAGGCAAGTCAGAAAAATAGGCCACGCAAAAAAGGTTGTCACTGGTCGATAGACAAAGAAAAAGCCGCTCTAAATGAGCGGTTTTTTTTGTGCTTGAAATCCGCCGGTGAAACGAGCACAAGCTGGATACCGGCGCCCGCCGGCATGACGGTGTTTGGTGTTTTTCCAGCTCAAAGGCACGGCGATCGCCACTGACTTTGATTCACCCGCCATTGAATCGCACCCGCAGAAGTGAGGAACAGGCCGCGCAGCGGGCGAGAGACGGATCCCGAGCATCGCCGATTGGACAGGGATGTCCAACCGGCGATGCCTGAGCAACTGCGGCGGGATGCTATTCACCGCGTGATCAACACAGGGCGATTCAGGCTGAGGCGTTTTTCGCCCTTTTGTCGCCACAAAAGGGCAATCGGACACATCGAATGTCATTGGAATAATCGAATCTCTGCGCGTGTCACCGGGAACACAGAACAGAAGCAGATCCCAGCTTCCGCTGGGATGACGGTTTGTGTTGTGTACCCGAGACGGATAAGCAGCCAGGTCTATGACGAGAAAACTGGATACCGTCCTTCGCCGGGATGATAGGGTATTCGGGTGCATTCCTATTCTGATGTTTAGAACTTGTCAGCGGCGGACTGAGCGGCAAATCCTGCCAGAGACTACCGAGAACGAGGGCTATTGTGGATGCCGCAATGCCACTTGCCCGGAGCCGCGGTAGCCATTAACCTTTCCCACGCCCCCACAGGGGCTTTTCTAATTTATGGGATCAGGAAGTACACATGAACAAGTGGCATTTATGGATTGCACCGGCGCTGCTGGTGCTGGGAATGGGCATGGTAGCCCGAGCAGAAGCACCGAAAACCGGTACGTTGGAAGTGGTGGTGCAGGAGTTCACCAGCGAAATTAAGCTGAAGAAAAAGGTTGAGAAAACCTTAAAATCCGGCGGTATCGAGTGGGGCGCTAAAGACGGCCACATCGTATTCACCATGGTCAACAAACGCTTCGTCAATTTCGACATTCCGCACTTCACTCGTTATGGATCAACGCAAACGATTGAACTGCCTGAGGGTGAGTACAGCTTGACCGGAATCGGCATCAAGCCGGTCACCGCGTTTTCGCCGGAAAAGTTTCTGGAGAAAGGCGCTTACTTTAATGAAGGCATCATGCGCGTACGCGTGGTGGGCGGCGAGAAGACCACTTTGACCGTGCGCCCGGTAATTCGTAAGAATTCAACCTTGCTTTTGAAATTCTTTATTCCCGAATTGCTGACCACAAGCACAATCGGTGGTGAGACCTCGGAAGAGATCAGCATCGTGGCACGCCACGAGTCATCGGTTGATTGGCCCGACTATCAGGGCAGCCTGAAGTTTGAAGTGAAGAAATAAGCAACTTCTGACTCAAGCAAAAAACCGCTCTCAATGAGCGGTTTTTTGTAGCTAATGCCGGGATGTGAGACGAATAAATACTAAATGCCGGCCTTCGCCGGCAGGACGAAAAGTTAGCGTTCGCCGGCATGACGTACTTGCGGTATCTACCCGATGCGACGGGCCTTCTTGATCACAAGCATCGCATTGTCGCTTGGTCACAATTGGGGTCATTTGGTTTCATATTTACTGAGACATCACCGATAAAGGGCATGGTTTTATTCACCCGCAATGCGTTATCGGTTCCGGTGTATTCTCGACCCGGCTCACCAATTAGTCCGTTGGCGCCCATCAAGCGCAATTTAATAAGAGCATAATCGACACGATCTGGATCAGTATTATTAGGCAAATTAATTCTGAAGACTGCGGGAGTTAAGCTTGGGCTTCCGTCGGGATTCACACTCACTTCCTCATGCGTTTCGAAAAGCAACACCCTATTTGCATCGAATAGCTGCAAGTTCACCCAAATTTTGGTAACGGACTCATCGAGATTTGAGATTTGTAGAGGAACTCTAATCGTAAACTGAAATTTTTCTTGTGCGTTGGCGGTCGTCGCCGCAAATGCCATTGCAATACTCAACAGCATGGCTCCGAGTATTGTGCTTGATTTGAATGTATTCATACTTCGCTCCATTGCGGACACGCGTGTCTTGAACTGATCGCAATTATTTTTTAAGCCCGGTCATCTGTAAGGCCGGCGTCTGGATATCAACAGGTTTAAAACGCATACCAACCATCTGCAGCGCGGGTGTAGTTATTTCGAATGGAATAGGACGCATACCAACCATCTGCAATGCGGGTGTTGTTATTTCGAAGGGAATAGGACGCATACCAACCATCTGCAATGCGGGACTATCAATTGCTATCGGCTTAAAGTCCGCGGGCTTCGACGGCCCGAGGGTAAATTTCCCAAGAAATACCGGCTCGAGCTGACCTTGCATAAAGGCTAAAATACGGATCGAACTATTCTGTGTGCCATCACCGCTATTGGCCGGAATTTCAATTTCGAGCTGATCGGCACCGAAACGCTGCCGCGTGGTGGCGGTGAACGGGCCTGCGGGTTTTTGCGATTCATCATCACCCGGATACCAAAGCACGGCGATTCGATCGGCCTGGCCTATGCCTGCGCCTGAAATCATCACACGCGTATGCCATGGCCCGGTGTCCGGCGCGAAAGTCACTCCCTCAAGTGTTCGCATCGCACGATTTTGTGGTCCGCCGGGTGCACCCGACACCACGCGACCTTGATCTACGCGGCGATTATTCAACCCTACCGGTGCTGCCAATGGCGCCTGTGACGTCTGTGGCGGCTTAACGACACACTGATACTGCCGATCGACCAATGTTTTCTGACCCTGCTTGTACT
>CBDUOG010000068.1:0-9796 GCA_965368785.1 uncultured Gammaproteobacteria bacterium
AAGCAGATCCCAGCTTTCGCTGGGATGACCTAATTGCACAGTGCTCGCTCGGCTTTGATGTTTCTGCGCTCGAAGAAGCAGCACGCTTAACTGATTTTGATTTGTCCCGCCATTGAATCGCACCCGCGGGCGCGAAGATTGGGCCCGACAGGAGCGAGGGAGGGACCCCGAGCATCGCCGATTGGACATGGATGTCCAACCGGCGATCCCTGAGCGACTGCGGCGGGATATTGGTTTTCTGAGCTGTACTCAGGGCGATTCAGGCGGAAGCGTTTTTCGCCCTTTTGCCGCTACAAAAGGGCAATCAATCGCATCAAGGGTAGTGAAGATTTACGAAAGAGAAAGGGCGTCGCGAGGTGCTAAGGAATGCGGGGAATACATCCTTTCGTGCGAATTATTAGCGAGTGACTGAGTCCAAAGCGCAAACGAAGAAGGCATACACAAAACAGGCGCGGGATGCATGCAGATGCACCCAAAGCAACTCAGTAACTAACGTGCGGCAAAAACGCCCTCAATCTCAACGTCTAACTCACGCCGACAAATGTCACCGCGCAAGAAAATAACGTGACTTGCCGGAACATCCGTTGCGGCTAAGGCCTCCTGGGCAAATGCCAGATCCTTTGGATTGCGCAGGTACACGCGCAAAATATCGCAGCCGGCCAGCGTGAACTGGCGACCACTACGCTGAGTGCCGACTTCAAGCAGCGCACGCAAATTGCTCAGTGCTTCGGTGATCTGCGCTTTGCTATCGCCAGTATGTTGTGACTCATGGCCGGTAATGCTGGCGGTGCCAGATGCCAATAAGCGCGCGATGGCCAGATCGTGATTGATAATTGCGCCGCGTGAAAAACCCGGCGCTACCGGGCCGAAGTCTTTGGGATACTGCCATGCGGGTGTTTGCCGCGGATTCTCTAATGCGATTGCCGGCTTTGCCGCGCACAATGCGACGATTTTGATGCGACCCTTGATGCCGTCGCCGCCGATTGCGGTGGCCGCCGGCGGTGGGTCATTGAACATGCCGTCAACTGCTTTCGCCCGGCCCACACAAAACTGCCGATAGCGCTCCTGATCACCTTCACCCTCATTGATCCGGTCAAAGTAATTCCAAATTCGAATCAGGTAAGGATGCGAAGACGGGCGCACGGCGGCCAACAGTCTTTCGTATGCTTCCTGGGTGGCTGCCGCAATATCGCCATCGCGCTCTTCAACAGTCAGCGCGGTCATCGCAAAATCCATGGTGTGCGCAAAGCACGCACCTTCGGTTTCGGCGGACTCGACAATTTCACCGTCAATCCAGCTTTCGAATTCGGCTCCAGCCAATCGAGTGCACGGCAGTTGCAGCGGGTTTTTGGAGACATTAGCGCCGAAGGCGAAAGGCAAAAGGGCCATGTCGTCGGCTAAATTACGGATTTGCATCGTTTTAATGCTGAAAATGACTCTGGGCTGGCGAGTATAGCCCGAGCGCCCGCTATCATGTCCATATTGAAACGGAGAATCGCTGCGATGAGTTCGAACGATACGGCACAGGCGCCTGACTATGCTGCGGTGGTGGCCTATTTGCAGGGCCTGCAAGACCGAATCTGCACGCAATTGGCGCAGGTCGATGGTCAGGCCAGCTTCGCCGAGGATGCCTGGCAGCGTGCAGAGGGCGGTGGCGGCCGAACGCGCGTGCTCAGTGGCGGTGGTGTGTTTGAGCAGGCCGGTGTGGGCTTTTCCGAGGTGTCCGGATCGCAGCTTCCGGCTTCAGCGACCGCCCATAGACCGCAATTGGCCGGGGCACCGTGGCGTGCAGTAGGGGTCTCACTGGTCGTTCACCCGCAAAATCCGTACGTGCCGACTGCGCATGCCAATGTGCGTTTTTTCGAGGCGCGTCCAGCGGGTGCCGATCCGATCTGGTGGTTTGGCGGCGGCTTTGATCTCACCCCGTTTTATCCGTTTGATGAAGATGTGCGGCACTGGCATCAAACTGCAAAGGATCTTTGCGCCCCCTTCGGCCCCGGGCGTTATGCAGAACACAAGCAATGGTGCGACCAATACTTCTACTTAAAGCACCGACAAGAGTGTCGCGGGGTCGGCGGCTTGTTTTTTGATGACCTGTCCGGCGACGGTTTTGAACGCAGCTTTGCCTACCAGCGGGCAGTTGGCGATGGTTTTCTGGATGCATATCTGCCGATTGTCGAGCGACGGAAAGCCTGCGAATTCGGCGAGCGCGAACGCGAGTTTCAGCTGTATCGTCGCGGTCGCTATGTAGAGTTCAATCTGGTCTGGGACCGGGGCACCTTATTCGGACTGCAGTCCGGTGGCCGCACCGAGTCGATTTTGATGAGCCTGCCGCCGCGGGTTCGATTTGAGTACGGCTATCAAGCCGCCCCCGGATCAGCCGAGGCACGCTTGAGCGAATATTTGGTCGCTAGGGACTGGTTGGCTGAGTTCAGTTGATCGCTGCTTCACGCCCCCGCTCGCTGGAAATGGCATGGATCTGACGCAAATAAAAACCCCGCGAGCCAGGGGAAGCTCGCGGGGTTAGGGGGGAGAGAGCTGGTTAGGGGGAACCAGAACTCTTGGAGACGCACCTAGGGGAAGGTGCATCTCCTACAACGGACCTTGCATCCGTTGTAGGACATGAGACCACGCGGCACATGACAAGTTCGTGAATATGACAATTAGTGAACTTGTCGGTTCAGCAAACATTCACGCCGGGGAACGCCCCGTGGTTAGTGCGCTTCGTCCCAATTAGCGCCTACCCCTGTATCGACAATCAGGGGCACACTAAGTTCAGCGGCGGAAGCCATAATTTCTTGAATTTTCGTCGTCGCAGTCTCAACGATACTGAGATTGACTTCAAACACCAATTCATCGTGTACCTGCATCAGCATCGAGATGTCCGGGTTGTCCTCGCCGATCCACTGATGCACGCCAAGCATGGCGCGTTTGATGATGTCTGCGGCGGTACCTTGCATCGGTGCATTAATTGCCGCTCGCTCAGCACCCGCACGTTGATTGGCATTGCGTGAGGCGATCATGTCTAAGTGCAAGCGCCTTCCAAATAAGGTTTCGACGTAACCGTGTTCACGGGCGAATTCGCGAGTGCGCTCCATATAATCGCGCACACCCGGGTAGCGCTTGAAGTACTGCGCGATGTAATCCTGCGCATCGCCGCGGGCAATGTGTAACTGACGTGCCAGACCGAAGGCACTCATGCCGTACATCAGACCAAAGTTAATTGCTTTGGCCGCGCGGCGTTGGTCGGCACTGACTTCCTCCAAGCTCACATCAAATACTTCCGCGGCAGTGGCTCGATGCACGTCCTGTCCGCTACGAAATGCCCTGAGCAAGCCCGGGTCCTGCGACAGATGAGCCATGATCCGAAGTTCAATCTGCGAGTAATCGCAGGCCAGTACTTGCCGGCCCTCAGGTGCAATAAATGCTTTGCGTACACGTCGCCCGTCTTCGGTGCGGATCGGGATGTTTTGCAGGTTCGGATCGGACGAGGATAGGCGACCGGTAGCTGCCCCGGCCTGATGGTAGCTGGTGTGCACTCGCCCGGTTTGCGGGTTGACCATTTCCGGCAGTTTCTCGGTATAGGTGCTGCGTAGCTTCGCCATGCCACGGTACTCGAGAATCATCCGCGGCAACTCATGCTCGTCGGCGATCGCCTCGAGCGCTTCTTCGTTGGTCGATGGTTGGCCCTTGGGTGTTTTGACCAAAGCGGACAAACCCATCTCATCAAACAGCAAGGCGCCGAGTTGTTTGGGGCTGTCCAAATTAAAGGTACGCCCGGCCAGAGCGTAGGCATTTTGTTCGATCAAGTGCATGCGTTTGGCAAGGTCGGTGCTCTGACGCTTGAGCTCGGCACTATCAAGCAGTACTCCATTGGCTTCAATGCGCTCGAGCACCGGCACCAGCGGCATTTCTATATCCGTATAAACCTGCATCAGACTCGGTATTTTTTGCAGCTGGCCTTGCAACTCACGATGTAGACGCAAAGTGATATCCGCATCTTCAGCGGCGTAGTCGAGAGCTTCTTCCAGTTGCACTTGAGCAAAGGAAATTTGCTTGGCGCCCTTGCCCGCTACATCGGTGAACTTGATTGTGTCGTAGTTCAAATGCCGCTTTGCCAGCGAGTCCATATCGTGACGTTGCAAACCGGCTGCTAAAACAAACGAGGCCAGCATCGTGTCCTGGGTATAGCCTTGAACACTGACGCCATGACGTCGCAGTACATGCAGATCGTACTTTCCGTTCTGGCCGAGCTTGGCCTTTTCGGGGTTCTCTAATGCGGGTTTGAGCGCATCCAGCACTTCCTGCATCGGCAATTGCTCCGGTGCCCCCGGATACACGTGAGCCAGCGGGATATAGCACGCTTCGCCCGGCTTTACGCACAAACTAATGCCGACCAGCCCGGCTTGCATGGAATCCAAGGCGTCGGTTTCGGTGTCAAAGCAAATAAGATCGGCCTGCGCAATTTTTTCAATCCACTTGGCCAGGGCCTGGCGTTCCAGGATCAATTCGTAACGACCTTTTTCGGCGAGCACCGGATCTAAAGGCGCTGCCGGTGTTTCGGCCACTGCCGCTGGACGGCCAGTGGCTTGCACTGGCGCCGCATCACCGTTCAGATCGCGCAGAGCCTGATGAAAACCATACTGCGTGTACAGTTCGGCCAAGCGCTCCTTAAAGGCATCCTGCAGCTTTAAGTCCTGCAGTGTCTGAGGCAACTCGACGTCGGTCTTAATCGTCACTAATTGCCGATTTAACGGCAGGCGATCCAGCGCGCCGCGTAAATTCTCGCCGATCTTGCCCTTGATCTGATCAGCGCTGGCGATCACTTGATCCAGCGTGTCGTATTCGGCCAACCATTTTGCCGCTGTTTTCGGACCGCATTTGTCGACACCGGGAATGTTATCTACGGCATCGCCCATTAAAGACAGGTAATCAACAATCTGATCGGCGCGCACGCCAAACTTCTCGATCACTTTCTCGTCAGTATCCATCCGCGAGTTGCTCATTGTATTGACCAGCGCAACCCCGGGCCGGACTAATTGCGCGAAATCCTTATCCGAAGTCGAGATTTCGACATCAATATTCTTCTCGTGCGCCTGCAGCGCTAATGTGCCGATTACATCGTCGGCTTCGACGCCCGGTATCCGCAGTATCGGCATGCCCAGCGCTTCAACGATGGCCAGCATCGGCTCGATCTGACCGCGCAGGTCATCGGGCATCGGCGGGCGGTTTGCTTTGTAATCGGGGTACAAATCGTCGCGAAACGTCGGGCCCGGCGCGTCCAGCACAAATGCCGCGTAGTCGGGCTTAGCCTTGAGCGTGGTGCGCAACATATTAACCACCCCGAATAAGGCGCCGGTGGGGCTTCCGTCGGGGCCGGTTAGTGGCGGCAGGGCATGAAAGGCTCGATACAAATACGACGAACCGTCAATGAGAACCAGTTTTGACATTGCCAATTTCCTTGGTGCAAGTGACCATTCTACGGAACCGCACTTGAGCATGCGCCTTTTACTTGCGATGCTACTGATCTGATTATTCTGGAGGTGGCCAATGAAAGCCTTGATGTTGCTGAGTCTGGCATTAGCTGCCTATTCCGTACAGGCGCAAGAAACTGATGCTAAGGCGAGCGCGGCCGCCGACGATCCGCAACCGCAAAGCGATGGCAGCTTGAAGCAAGACGTCCCGATCCCGGAAAAGAAACTTGCTCCATTCACCGATGAAAGCGTACCCACGGTGACCATTCGCACCGAAGCCAACGGCGATCGAGTTGAGGAATACCGATTGAACGGCCAAATCACCATGGTTCGGGTAATGCCCGAAAGAGGCCCTGCGTATGAACTGGTCGATCAAAACGGCGACGGTCGCCTCGATCGCGCCGATGCGCCAGCTGGAATCGCCCCGGTGTACTGGACCGTGTATTCATGGGACTGAGCTAGACAGCAGGCATTTTGCACATGCGTAAGTTTCTAGTGCGTCTAATCGATCAGACCAATCATGTGGCCGGCAGCATCTGTGCGGTGTTGTGCGTGATTGTTGTTTTGCTGATCGGTGCATTGGTGTTGGCGCGACACAGCCTCGGTGAGGGATCGGTCGCCGCGCAGGATTTAAGCCAATGGCTTGCTGCCGCCCTGGTGCTACTAAGTTTTGGCTATGCGCTGAAAACCCAGTCGCATGTGCGCATCGATATTTTTAGTAGCCGATGGACCGAACGTCGGCGCGCCCGAGTTGAAATTGCCGGCGTGCTTATTTTTCTGCTGCCGTTTTGCGCATTTATTGTCTATTCGTCCTGGGATTACGTTGCCGCCAGCGTCAACGCCCGGGAAACATCGGCCAGCACCGGCACTTTGCCCGGGCTCTATTTGGTAAAAGCACTGATTCCCGTAGGTGCCGCACTGTTGGCGTTGCAGGCCATCGCCGAAGTGCTCCGTGTGTGGTCGCAGGCGTTTGCCGTGAAGCCTGAAAAATGACGCTCGAGCACGCGCAAATACTCATGTTGCTACTGATGTTGCTCGGCCTGTGTATTGGTCTGGCCAGCGGATTTTCAGTGGCATTTGTTTTGGGCGGTGTCGCGCTGATCAGCGCGGTTGCAGGCATCGCATGGGGCGCTTTTGATCCGGTTTTTCTCGACGCATTGCCTAACCGAATTTTCGATTTGGCAACCAGCGCTACGCTTATGGCTGTGCCGCTTTTTGTATTTATGGGCGTTATGCTTGAGCGCAGTCGGCTAGCCGAATCCTTGTTAACCAGCGTCGCCGCACTTTTTGGGCAGGTGCGCGGAGGCCTAGCGGTCGCGGTCATCTTAGTCGGTGCTTTGCTGGCCGCCTCGACCGGTATTGTCGGCGCCACCGTGGTAACGATGGGCTTGATATCTTTGCCGGTGATGCTCAGTCATCGTTACGATCCGCGATTGGCCTCCGGGGTTATTTGTGCATCCGGCACCTTGGGACAAATTATCCCGCCTTCCATTGTGCTCATCCTGTTGGGTGACCAGCTCGGTAGCGCGTATCAACGCAGTCAAATGGCGATCGGAAACTTTTCGCCGAAAAGTATTTCGGTAGGCGACCTATTTGCCGGAGCGCTACTTCCGGGGCTGTTGCTGGTCTGCCTGTATTTGATCTATGTACTTTATCTGGCGTGGCGTAACCCACAGCAGGCGCCTGCGATTCGAGCGCAATCGGTGAGTGTGAAACAGCTGCTAAGCGATGTTGTGCCGGTCACCGCGCTGATCTTGTTAGTGTTGGGTTCAATCCTGTTCGGTTTCGCTACGGCCACTGAGGCTGCGGCGGTCGGTGCAATCGGTGCAACATTTTTTGCCGCAATACGCTCGCAGTTAAGTTGGCATCGGTTGACCGACGTCGCGCGCGAAACGGTCAAAGTGACCGCGATGGTTTTTGCCATCTTGTTTGGCGCGGCATTGTTCTCTTTAGTATTTCGAGGCTACGGTGGCGACGATTTAGTTCACGCCATGCTCAGCGATTTGCCGGGCGGAGCCACCGGCGCAGTCATTGCGGTCTTAGTGTTGATGTTTTTCCTCGGCTTCGTTCTCGATTTTATTGAAATCATTTTTATAGTCGTACCAATCGTTGCCCCGGTGCTTTTTGCGCTGGGAGTCGACCCGGTCTGGCTTGGGGTGATGATTGCGATTAACTTGCAGACCAGTTTTTTGACGCCACCCTTCGGATTTGCATTGTTTTACTTGCGTGGCGTTGCACCGCCAGAGGTTTACACCTGGGAGATCTATCGGGGTGTCGTTCCGTTTATCGGGCTGCAAATTCTAATGCTGGTCATTCTCTGGTTCTGGCCCGCCTTGGCGACCTATCTGCCGGAAGTTCTGTACGCCTGAGGTCAAGCTTAAATCGGACACCCTGCGCTGAATCGCATAAACTACACATGGCGGTTTGGCTAAATTCGGAGCAAGTCCTTGGATATTTTTAAAGTGTTCACTATTGAGGCTGCGCATCGGCTGCCCAATGTGCCAGAGGGGCATAAGTGCGCACGACTGCATGGGCATTCGTTTCGACTTGAGATTCACGTTTCCGGCCCGGTAGGCGAGCACAGTGGCTGGGTGATGGACTTTGCTGAATTGAAGCGATTATTTCAGCCGATTTATGATCGACTCGATCATCATTATCTCAATGATATCGAGGGCCTTGAGAACCCGACGAGTGAGCGTCTGGCGATATGGATTTGGCAGCAGCTAAAGCCCTCTTTGCCCCTGCTCAGTACAATTGTCGTACACGAGACATGTACTTCAGGTTGCCGCTATTCGGGTGGCTAAACGGCCACAAGACTTTGCAGTAAAACCGCTGAATCTAAGTGCTTGCTCGCCTCAATTGCATCGCCGTCGGGCATGTACGGTAAATCGCCCAGGCACGGAACCGATTTCATCGCTTGCATCAGGGCAATAAAATAATCGTCCGAATGAGCTAGCTCGGGGTCTACACGCGAACACACCCAGCCAATTGGCGCCATATCCATTTTTTCCATAGTCATCAGCGTTGCGCGCGCCTGGTGCAAGCAGCCCAGACGCAGACCAATGACCAGGATCGGCTGCAAATCCAATCGTGCTGGAATCAGGTGCTGATCTAAATCGCGCGAAATCGGCGCCAGCCATCCACCCACGCCTTCAACGACAGTTAGATCCGCAGCGTGGCGCAGTTCCGAGAATGCATTCTCGATGACTTCGAACCTGATTGTGACGTTGGCTAGACGTGCAGCAATTTCCGGCGCAGTCGCCTCCGGCAAAGCATACGGATTGACCAGGTCGTACAGCGGCGTCGGCTCGCTGCACTGTTGCAGCATCAATGCATCCTCATTACGCCAGCCTGAGGCGGTTCGCGCACAGCCGCTGGCGACCGGTTTCATGCCGACCGCTTCGAAGCCTAGTGATCGCAGTGCATGCAGCAATGCACAAGCAACCCGTGTTTTGCCGACGCCGGTATCAGTCCCGGTTACGAAAAAGCCGTTCATTGTGCAGAATTCCCCGGGTTCATTTGATTCATTCGCTTATTGTAGCTGGCGCTGATTATGCCGATGCTGATGCCCGGGCTGGCATAAGTAAAGCCGGGCAGCACGCGCCGCGAAGGACTGATTCCGGTGCCCGGCAAAACGAGCGCGAGAATTACCGGAGCCATCGCTATCTCCATAAAGATGATTATCAGTCGCTGATAAACGTGTGGTCTGGTTCACTTCGAGATCCTTCAGCAAGCGCCGGAAATGAAATGCAATGGAAGGAATAGGGTTTAGAATGAGCCTTTATTCGGGGATGAAGCAATGTTTACAGGTAGCGCCTTGGCCGGAAGCAAGCGTGAGCAATACCAGCAACTATTGGAGCAGGCACGCGCACTCTTATCTGGCGAACGCGACCGGATCGCAAATGCGGCCAACTTATCGGCGCTGGTATACCACGCATTACCTGATTTGAATTGGGTCGGGTTTTACTTTTTTGACGGTACTGAGCTGGTTGTCGGACCCTTTCAGGGGCATCCCGCCTGCGTGCGCATTCCGCTGGGTCGAGGGGTTTGCGGTACTGCGGCACAGAGTAACAAAACCCAGTTGGTTGACGATGTGCACGCATTCAAAGGTCATATCGCCTGCGATGCCGCCTCCAATTCCGAGATCGTTGTACCCTTGTATCTCGGCGAGCAGCTCATTGGTGTGTTCGATGTGGATAGCCCCAAGCTGGCGCGCTTTGATACTGAGGACCAAAATGGCATGGAAGCAATCGCACAATGTTTTATTGAGGCATTGAAATGACCGAAGTCACCAAAATGCGCAACATCGGGCCGAAGAGTGC
>CBDUOG010000069.1:0-9544 GCA_965368785.1 uncultured Gammaproteobacteria bacterium
CCCCCTGAGTTCGGAATCGATTTAAACGACGGCATCGCAATTTTTTATATTTTTCTGATACTGGTCTGCTTATCCATATTCGGATTCCTCTCGTACTTCGCGCGCAAAGATGCCGCGATGGTATTCGCCGTATTCTGCATGATCACCCTGCCCGCCATTGCTATTTCTCTGGCGGTTGACGAAACCAGTGTGCATGCAATCAAACCGTCAACCTGGGCGAGAATCATCAGTGTGTTGGGCCTGTCCTATCTTTTTGCGGTTGCGTTGCTTTTGGTATCCGTCGCATTTGCCGGCGTTATCAATGGTTGGTTAGCTCAGCGCATGCCGCCGCTGGGCGCCGAACTGTTTAGTACGGTCGTGACCTACTGGAGTTTGTTTGCCGGTTTTCACTTGCTTGGCTATTTGGTTTACCAGTATCAGGATGAATTGGGCTTCACCCCGACCCAACAAAAAATCTATTCGCGAGCACCGGCCAATCGCGACCTCGTCTTGATGGAGCAGGTAGAGAGTCTCCTCGAAAAACAGGACCTCCAAGGCGCCACCGAACTGTTACTGCGAACCGCCAACGAGCGGGCAATGAGCGAAAAACCGCATCTTCGTCTGCGCGAGTTGCTGCTCAAACAGCGTAAATCCACCGAGCTGCTCGAGCACGACCGCCGATGGCTGCACCAGCTGGTTCTGGAAAAGCAACACACGGCCAGCGCCAATCTGGCCCGCGAAACGCTCAGTCTAGACCCCACATTTGCTCCCATCGATGAAGAAGATCTTGTTTTCGTTTTGGGCTTTGCCGAGAACACCCAACAGTCCGGACTGACCCGTGATTGCCTCAATGTTTTAGTCCGCGTGTATCCACAAAGCCGCGCATTACCCCTGTGGTGTACACGCTTAGCGCAAATCGAATCCGAGCGCTTCGGTAATCCGGCCAGAGCACAAGCCCTACTGGGACAGGCGCAAGCGCGTACCAGTGACCCCTCGGTACTCGAAGAAATCTCCCGAATACGTGCGCAGTTACCGCCGATTTGATCTAATCCTCTTTTCACCCGCCCGAGATACCTTATGACGCAAGCCGCCAAAGCGCCATCGCGCTCTCTGATGAATCGCTTTTTGAATTTCGTGGAGTGGAGCGGCAACTTACTGCCCCACCCGGCCACCTTGTTCATCATTCTGGCTGCTTTTGTGGTGCTTATGTCATGGGTCGCCTCGAGCTTGGGTTGGAGCGCAGCGCATCCGGCTTCCGGCGAAATGATTCAGCCGGTCAATTTATTGAGCATCGACGGCATTCATCGCATGCTGACCGGCGCGGTGACTAACTTCACCAGCTTTGCGCCTCTGGGCACGGTGCTGGTCGCCCTAATCGGTATCGGTGTCGCTGAGCACTCGGGCCTGATTGGTGCGTCCCTGCGCATGCTGGTGTTGGCTGCGCCAAAGTTCTTGCTGACACCGATCATCGTATTTGCCGGTGTGATGTCGAATATGGCCAGCGAAATTGGCTACGTCCTGTTGGTGCCACTGGCCGGTCTGATTTTCCAAGCCGCCGGACGTCATCCAATTCTGGGTATGGCTGCAGGTTTTGCCGGCGTCTCCGGTGGCTATTCTGCCAACCTGCTGATCGGCACCATTGATCCGCTGCTCTCGGGTTTATCGCAGGAAGCGGCGCGCATTATCGACCCGAACTACACGGTTAGCCCCTTAGCCAACTGGTACTTTATGATCGCCTCGACCCCGCTGATCAGTCTGCTGGGTTGGTACGTCACCGAGAAAATCATTGCACCGCGTTTTCGTATTGAAGGCGAGCCTGAACAGCCGAGCTTCCGTGCGATGTTTATGATGATTTGGAAACAAGTAGCCATAATCACCGCCGCTGCCTTATTGCTGGTTTATGCTTTCGTTCAGTTCGAATCAATTCCCAGTTCGGGATTTGCGGCAGGATTAATCGATTTATTCAAGCGCTATTGGCTAATCATCTCTCTGATCGTAATCATTGCAGGAAATATTTGGACCTATATTTCATACCGTAAACGAATCGCCACAATTTCGCTCAATCAAGTCGACAATACGAACGGTGATTCAGATATCGACCCAAACGCTCCTCCGGCAAGTGTCGAGTCCCAAGCACTCAATCTTGAAGAATTACGGGGCATGCTTTATTCGATCACGTCCATAAATTTGTTCACGCTGCTTTTGCTTTGGGGAATCGCAGACATGAACAACCTAATACCAGCTTCAGGCTGGCTGCGTGACCCGGGCACCGGCGAGCTACTCAAATCACCGTTCCTGTCGGGCATTGTTGCGATTATTTTCCTGTACGGCGTGATCGCCGGTATCGCTTACGGTTTCGGCGCAAAAACCATGCGCAACGATGCCGACGTGATCAATGCGATGGGCAAATCAATGAGCACGCTCGGTGGCTATCTGGTGTTGGTGTTTTTTGCCGCGCAATTCGTCGCGTTTTTTAACTGGACCCAACTCGGTCTGATCTTTGCGGTTGAAGGAGCAGACTTCCTGCGCTCATTAAATCTGCCGACCATTCCCTTGTTTATCTGCTTTATTTTGCTGGCCGCATTCGTCAACTTGTTTATGGGTTCGGCCTCGGCAAAGTGGGCTTTGATGGCGCCGATATTTATCCCGATGTTCATGCTGTTGGGCTACTCGCCGGAAATGACTCAGGTCGCCTACCGTGTAGGCGATAGCGTGACCAACATCATCGCGCCGATGATGAGCTACTTCGCTTTGATCATTGCCTTCTTCCAGAAATACGAACCCAAAGCCGGTATCGGTACGATTGTGGCGACCATGCTGCCCTACTCGATGATCTTCCTCGCCGGTTGGAGCATCATGTTCGGCGTGTGGATTTGGCTGGAGCTGCCAATTGGCCCGGATTCACCGCTCACGTACATTCCAGCAGTAGCTTAATCAGCTGACATGGGACGCTGGCGACCGCCTTCGGCGCAATCAACAGCGATCATTACCCGCGAAGGCTTTGAACGCCTTCGCGCTGAACTTAACCACCTTTGGCGCGAGCTGCGCCCCGAAGTAGTCCGCGCACTCAGCGCAGCGGCCGCTGAAGGCGATCGCTCGGAGAATGCCGAGTATCACTACCGCAAGAAACAATTGGGTGAAATTGACCGGCGCGTACGGTATCTGAGCAAGCGCTTGGAGACGCTGAAAGTCGTCGAAGGTGCGCCGGCGAACCGCGACAAGGTGTACTTTGCGGCCTGGGTTAGTTTGGAGCATGCGCAAAGTGGCGACACGGTTCGCTATCGCATCGTCGGACCGGATGAAATTGATGCCAGGCAGAATTTAATCAGCATTGACTCACCGCTGGCGCGCGCCGTACTAGGCAAATCAATTGACGATGAGATCACTGCGCCCCTACCGGCCGGCGAGACACGATTTTTTGTCACCGCAATCGACTACGACGACTGAATCGTTGGGGCTAATAAACTTCACGCTCGTAGATTTGTCGGCGATCGCCAGCAAATTGGCCAAAGCCTACGCGACTGCTCGGATCACGAATCCCCAAACCACCCCAGTTGTATTCCAACCAGCTGGGTGCATTAATTCGTAAGTCGAGCAGGCCGGTTCGGTTTGCGCCGGGAGCCTGCAGCCAGAGGGTGTAAGCACCGGCTGTTGGCACGCTGCTATAACGCTGAGTTAACGGAGCTGGCGCGGCACAACCCAAACCACTCACGCCCGGTGAGCCGGTATCCAGTACACAGGTATGCGCGGGCAACAAGGAGTCGCCGGCATCTACATCGATCAAGGTCACGGTGCCGGCAAGCGAGCACGTATCGGCAGCGTGTTGCACAAAACTGGTGCCATCAAAATACTCGGTGCGCACACTGACATTTAAGTCGAGCAATTCAGGTCCGTAGGCATTGCCTACAGCAAGGCGTCCCCAACGCTGGGTACCGCCGTTAATCGGGGTCAACGTAAATGGATCGCACACGCCATTATTGTCCGGGTCGTAACAGCTGGTGTCGGCATCGGTTAAATCGGCGACCGGCAATAGCATCGACATGCTGGCGTCGAACGGCGCTTCCGGTGCAATCGTTTTACCGTAAGTCATTCGATCACCAATCACCGAAAGAACGCCGGTGCCGTCATACGGCGGTGCAGCGGTGCCCGACACGGTGGCATTACCGCCATCGGTTGTCCGGCTTAATACCGACGCGGTACCCGCAGTCAGATTGGCATAGCTGCGCCCGGACAAAGTACCGGCCAGCTTGAAGTAACTACCGTCGTAATTGAGCGTGGTGCCGCCGAGCATGTTCAGGCCACGCACGGTAAATTGCGGCGAAATAACAAAGGGAAATTCTTCACCCTGATAACTAAAGCCACCCGCCAGGCAGGCGTTCTGCAGACTCGGCACGTTTGCAGTAATCGCTAATCGTGCAGCGCGGAAGCGGCCCACATTGGGCGATAAGGGCCCGCTCACATTGCCGGCGCCTAAATAATTACTATCCAAGATCGAAGGCAGCAAATTAATGATGCCTACTTCGTCCCAGCGGAACGTGCCGCTCGCAACGCCGTTGGTAAATGCGCCGAATGGCGACACCGCGACGAGCGCTGGATTATTGCCGCCGACTGGCTGGAATAACTGGCTCGCCAGGCCAACCGATTCGGCCACACTTTCCTGGCCAAAGTTTGGCGTTGCCGCGCCCAGCGCATTAAGTGCAGTCACCTGCACCGTAAAGCTTTCACCCGCGCGTCGGAACACCGCGCCGGATGCATCGGCAGCTGCCGGGTTTCCGGCGATAGATAATGCAAAGCTCGCTGGAGAGACCACAAAGCTGTCGCTACCACGCACGATTAATCCGGTATCCGAGGTCGCCGCACTACCCACATAACGGGCAGACAACTGCATCAGGCCGACGTCGTCGTAACGCACATCGTTAAGCGTTGCGGTGCCACTGGCGTTGAAGGCCAGATTGAAATTGGAGGTGTACGCCGGCGTCGCTGTGGTTTCGATGGCCGTGTTATTGACCCGCAACGGCAGCGTACCGGTTGCCGGATTGCTGCGGGTACCCCACAAAGAAACAGTGCGGGTAACGTTCTGAAACAAAGGCACGCAATTATTGCTGTTATTAGACTGCACCGCACGCACACTGACCGGCGCGCTGGCCAATCCGGCGGTTAGATCCGGCACATCAAAAATAAACCCGGCTTTAAAAACGCTCACATCACAGGCCGTTGTATTGTTCACCGCCCCGGCGTTGATCTGGCAATACGGGCTCGCCGAATCGCTCGGCACGCGCGATACGCCGCTTGTACCTAAACGAACCGTTTGCGGATCAGGCAACGCCGTATCCGAAGGCAGAAAGATATTTACCGTGGTCTGCGATTGCCCGGCGGGAATGGCAAACGGTACCGAATTGCCGCCAGCGGTCACGTTGCCGCTGACACCGGCTGTATCGAATGCGCTGCATGCCGCGTTGGCACAGGCGCGCACGGTAATCGTTTCCAGCGCACAAGACAACGCACTGCCGTCGTGTTGCAAGAGCAAGTGCGTGAAGCTTGCGACAGCTGGTCTGAGCGCCGTAATCATTCCCACGCCGGTGTCGTTAGGTGCACCCGACATCGTCGCAGAACGGGTTCCGGTATTTCCCGTCCCTGGTAATAGTTCGGTTGCAACACTCATCGACACACCGAGCGCATCACCTATGCTGCGGGTGGCGATGTCGGCGCGTTCAGTCATCGACGCCTGCGGCGCCCATACCCCGGATGAGTTGACGACGTAGGCACCCACCAACATTGAATTGGCGACGCTGCCAACGGAAATACTGGGAGACGTATGGGTGTTGGAATAGGTGTTGGGAAAGTTAGCACCGGAACTGATAATCGGATTAGTGGTATCTACTCCGGAAAACGCCACCATCACACCCAACGCACCTGCATGCACCGGCGTGCCGCCGATGCGCCAGGTATAGCTCGGTGGCTCGGTGCCATCGGCGACGCGAAAATAGCTTGAAACGCGCACGCCGTAGCCATCGGTTCCCGCCCCGCGCGTTTGATTAACCGACTGAATCAAAGTCCAACCGGCAGGCGCAGTGATATTCGTGGTGCAGGCTCCGCCATTACTGGTGCTGCATGGGCGGGTCGTTACGGTAACCACCAGAACGTCACCCGGCTGCGTCGCCAGCGGAACCGGTATTTCCGCATCACCGCGCAAGCGTAGCGACAGCAAGTGCGCGATACTGATTTCGTTGCTGCCACTGGCAGTTTTTGTTCCGGTCGAACCGGCGTTGGTTTGAAATTGGGTCGAGCCCGAGACGGTAATACCCGCGCCGCCAGCGCCCGAGCTCTCATCGTATCGCTCTGTCATGCCACTGGGCGTGCTAATGGATGAGCTACCTCGTTGATTGGCTAACAACGCAACAAGAAGAGATCGCGACGAAGTCGTCGTAATGGTTGGAAGACTAATAGTCGAACCGGAGCTTTGGCGCACACCAAACAGATCGATCGGATCGGAGGTTTCCACGTTGAAAAACGCCTGTACGCCACCGGCAGCGCGAACGTCTTCATTAAACGTCCACGTGAAATTACTTGGGGTGCTTGCTGTTGCAACACGATAGTAAATCGCCTGCTGCAATGACGTGGAGCTTGGATACACATCGTTATCGAGCAAAATCCAATCAGGCGGCGCAGATATATTTGCCGTATCCGAGGTGATCGAAATCTGCGCAATCAGCACATCATCGGCGACCACGCCGCTTGGGCGGGTCAAGGTCAAACTGGTTTCAGGGCTGGAGCCTGTGTCAGCGCTGGTGTCACTGCGATACGTGGGGCTTACTCCAACCTGTGATTGCTCAATGGATGTCGATACTCCGCGCACGGCGATTTGCGCCTGTGTCTGTGTGCCCACGAGCAGAAGGAAAATAGCTAGTGTGATTGGAGCGATGATTCCGCGCGTTCCAACAAATAATCTGATCATGGCACTTCACTCAAACTCACGCGCAAGCGCCGAGATACAAAGGTGGATTGAGCCATCGATCCCTTCGCGGCGGTCGCGACTAATTGGAATATCTGATAATTGTTGCCCGCTTCATTGACTGCCGTAGAGGCGCAGGTCAAGTTAACTGCAAACGTCTCGATCGTCAGCGTTGCCGGCACGCTGCCACAGCCGCCAATCACCGCATTCGCCGCGGCAATATCAATCCCCGATTGAGCCGCATAAAAAGCGCGGCTGGCATCCAAGTTTAATGCGGTAGTTCGTGCGCGCGCTGAAACCGTCGACAGCAGAACAATCGCCAGAATCGATAGTAACAGCAGCAAAAATACCGCCGCCATCAGGCTGAATCCCGATTGCTTGCGGCGATTGCGAGCGAGCATATTGAGCATCATGGTTGATTCGGTATATGGGCGGATTTTTGCAGGCTGACCGATTCGGTGCCAACGCGGATAGCCAATCGAATATCAATCAAGCCATGACGTGATCCTGCACCAGGATCGAAACGAAAGCGACAGTCGGTGATGCCGTCTACGACAAGCGCCGAGCTGCCTCCGACCGGCGGTACACTCATTGCCACTTGCGGCACATAGCCCCAGTAACGAATCAGAGAACCATCCGCGCGGCACTGATAGGTAACCACGGTATCTAACAAATACATACGTTGCGCCGGTGATGAAAACGGAAAACGAAACGCCGGATTTAACACGATATTTGTCGCCGTGCTGCCCGCGCCTACTGTCGCCCGGTTGTCGCCGACATAGGCGTTGGCCTGTGGGCCGCTTGCGGTCAGGTTATAGACCACCACCCACTGCCCTGCCACAGGTGTCGCCTGCAAGCCGCCGAGAACATCAAACGAGTTGTCCGGCGCATCAAAATTCAAGGTGTCGCCCGTACCCGCACCGGTTTGCGCGGCGCGATAGCGCGCCCCGCTGACCGCCTGGAAAAATTCAACGCTACGGCCGTCGGCGGAAACGCGAACCGAATTAGGCAAACTCAGACGCAGGTCACGAGCCATCCGGGAAAGCGCCTGATCGGCCTGATCAGCTAATTGCGCGCGTCGCTGCACATCTAAGGTCATATCGACCGGCTGGCGAATCAGCTGTGCCGACATTGTAGCCAACACGCCCAGAATCACGATGACAATGATCAGCTCCAATAAGCTAAAGCCGGCAGCATTGAATGGTCGACGCGTCATCGTGCTCATATTCACTGTGCCCTCAATGCGGCAATGCGCACATCAAGGCGCCCATCCAGATGGGTCACGCGCACTTCCAGGCGCCGGGTATTCACACCGCCAACTACTGCTGGGGCTCCCACTGTCATGGACACCCGGTAACGGGCCAAAGCAGCAATGCTGTCGCCTTGCGGATTGGTCGGTGCCACCGCGGCCGCCAAACACGTGCCGTAGTCGCCAATGTCGTCCCATAAATCGCGGGTGACCGCGCAGCCCTCGGCAACGCCATCGGGATCATTGTAGGACTTCAAGCTGGCCTCTTCTAAATAGGCCTCTGCAATGTACAAGCCCTGAGTCTGAATAACCGGGCTGGCACTCTTGCCACCAATCGTTGACACCATGCTGCCGAGCACCACGACACCGATGGCCAGAACCACAATGGTGATGATTAGCTCAATCAGGGTATAGCCCTGAACGTAGGCGGAGATGTATTTAGTGGACATAACCGCTCTCGGCCTCCACCAGAATCGTTCGACCGGAAATGACGACCGATCCACCAGCTGGACTAGGTCGGCCGATCGAATCAAACGCGATGGTCAGCCCGCTGGTGACATCCGCGTTGGCTGAGGCCGTAATCAGATAATTGGTGTTGGTGCCCGGCGAAGTCACCGCCTCAATGAACGCCCCGCCGCCGCAACTGGTGGCAGTGCCGCCGGCGCGGCGAAACAGGGCGACCGAATCGGCCGCTGCATCAACTTGCACCTGAACCTCGCAGCCCGTGACCACCGCCAAGCGCTGTGCATAGCGCAGGGCCACTTTAATCTGTTGCTCAAAACCCGCTTGCTCTACGCTCGACGTGCTCATCCGGCTCGCCACGAGCGCGCTTAAAGCACCGATGATCACGATAACGATGATCAGCTCAATCAGCGTAAATCCCTGGCAGCGACTTGGGTTCATATCCTCACCAAATAAAACGGGACGAGCAATTGCCCGTCCCGTCGGTAGAACTCACGATTGCGACGGGCGCGATCGATTAGATGCCTGCACCGATACCCGTGAAAGTCGCAGGATTTCCGGTTGCGGTTTGGGTCAAAGTGCATGCCACCGCCGTACCATTACCCGCGATAGCGCTCGCAGCTACGGTGTAGCCGGTTGGCGCAGCGGTCAGGACGGCCGCAAAATCATCGCAGTCGTTGACCTGAACGCAATCGGGGCCAACTACGTGGTTATTCAATGCACAGCCGGCGTAGTTGATGTTCATCGCCGACGACAAAGTTGCCGCCTGACCATTTAGTGCCGCGTCTTGCGCATCGTCTTGCAGGTTAATGAAGCGCGGCA
Source organism: uncultured Gammaproteobacteria bacterium (assembly GCA_965368785.1). Taxonomy (GTDB): domain Bacteria; phylum Pseudomonadota; class Gammaproteobacteria; order Xanthomonadales; family Xanthomonadaceae; genus Silanimonas. The sequence goes on from CBDUOG010000069.1 coordinate 9,465, forward strand.
CGGCCAGTGCAGCCAATACGCCCAAAATGACGATAACGATGATGAGTTCGATAAGGGTAAAACCGGATTGGCTTTTCACG
>CBDUOG010000070.1:0-9484 GCA_965368785.1 uncultured Gammaproteobacteria bacterium
TAGGCGCGTATCAAGAATATTACAGCCGGAGTCAGCCACGCGGCGGCTTACTGACAGCAGCGGAGACTGAGGGTGCGTCGTATAGGCGCTAATCAGCAGGTAGTTCTCGTTGGCCATGGGCCTAGGTGTCGCTTCCGTCAAAACAAATTCCTGTGATTCGGGCGCAGGACAAGCTGCTGATGCTCAGGATACTTGCCCCCGCTTTCTACCCGCAAGTAACATCTGCATTCAAACTTCTATTTAGGTGCATTTGTGAAGCTAACTGGTTGTATTACGGCATTGGCGACCCCGTTTCGGGAAAACGGCGAAGTGGACCCGATGGCTTGGTCTAAACTGGTCGAGAAGCAGCTGGAAGGCGGAGTCAACGGGCTGGTTGTGGCCGGTTCGACAGGAGAGGCGGCTGCCTTGACCGGTGCTGAGTTTAATCAGCTAATTACTGCCACCGTAAAGCAAGTGGCGGGTCGCGTACCGGTTATTGCAGGCACCGGCCAGTCATGCACTGCCAAAACCATTTCGCAGACGCAGCGTGCCCGTGACGCCGGTGCCGATGCCGCATTAGTGGTAACACCACCCTATGTCCGGCCAACCGCCGAGGGCCTGATTGCGCATTACCGGGCAGTTGCCGATGCGGTTGATCTGCCGGTCATTCTGTACAACGTGCCCGGCCGCACCGGCTGCGATTTACAACCGGAAACGACGGCCGAGCTGGCCAAGCACCCGAATATTGTCGGGCTCAAGGAAGCCAGAGGCGATGAGGCGCGTTGGCAAGCGCTGTTTTCGGTGGTGCCGCGCAGTTTTAGTTTGCTCTCCGGGGATGACCCGACCTTTGTGCGCGCGATGCTCGGCGGTGCCAGTGGCGTCGTCTCCGTAGCGTCTAATGTTGTTCCAGCAAGTTTTAGACAAATATGTGATGCATTAGCGGCTGGAAATTCGGCGCAGGCCATGGCTCTGGATGAGCAATTGCACGATTTATTCGAATTCCTCGGGGTCGAGCCTAATCCGATTCCGGTCAAGGCGATCCTCAGTAAATTGGGCCTGGGACACGGCTTGCGTTTGCCTTTGACCCGCCTTTCGGCGCAACATGCGGAGCTAGCGCAGTCAATGTTGCGCTTGGTAACCAAACTAGAAACCCAGGCCTTAGCTACCGCTGCGGCTTAAATCGGAGAAATATTAATGAGTTTTGCTGCTACTGCGCGTCTTCTTACGGTCGCCACCTCAACCTTGTTGCTTGTATCGGCGTGTTCCTGGTTTAAGACCAAAGTTGATTACGAAAGCAGCTCTCAGAGCCAAAAATTAGAAGTGCCGCCGGAATTGAATGCACCGGTTGCCACTGGCGCGATGACGATTCCTCCGGTTGGGCCGAATGCAGGCAAAGCGACCGCGCAAGTGCCTGCGCCCGTCGTTACCGAAGCATCAGCCGGTTCGAGCTTTGAGCTTGCTGATGGAGCCGATAGCGCATTCCGCCGTCTGGGTCTGGCGCTGAAGCGGATCGATGGCGTTAATGTCCAGAATACCGCGGCCGCACTGAAGACCTATGATGTAGGTTTCGATGGCGCTTCGTTCTTGCTCCGCGTCGATACGACCGGCAGTGGATCGCGTATTTCAGCTTTGGGCGCCGATGGTCGGGCCGATAACTCAGCGGCGTCTGCCTCGTTGATGGCGCAGTTAAAAAGCCGTCTGCGTTAACCGGACGTGGCTAAACAAAAAAAGACCGCATGGCGGTCTTTTTTTTTGCGCGATTAAATGGTCATTGAGGTCAGCTCAAATTTGTCAGCCTCAAAAATTAATGCTGAGCCTTGTTCGTACCAGTCGCCCAGCACGATTCGCTGGGCCGAATCAGAATCAATTTTGAAGCTATGCACTGCGGGACGATGGGTATGGCCGTGAATTAATTGACGCACGCCGTAAAGCTTCATGGTCCCCAGAACTTCAGCGTCGTTGACGTCCATAATCTGTTCGCTGATGCCACTTTGGTGGCTTTTGCTAGCCGCTCGGGCTTGCTCAGCAAATGCTCTTCGCGCGGCGATGGGTTGAGCCAAAAAATTATGTTGCCAAACTGGATCCCGGACTTGTTTGCGAAATGCCTGGTAAGCAATGTCATCCGTGCATAAGGTGTCCCCGTGCATGATCAGAGCGGGTTCATTGCCAATGAGGATGACACTCGGGTCGCTGAGCAACTGCATGCCGCAGCGTTTGGCGTAGTCTGCGCCGAGCAAAAAATCACGATTCCCACGGATGAAATAGATGGCGGTGCCCGCCATGCTCAGCGCATTAAGTTGCTCTGCAACCGAGGCGCACAGTGTTGAATCGTCATCATCACCCAGATACGCCTCAAACAGGTCGCCTAAGATGTAGAGCCGTCTCGCACGCTGCCCATGCTGCCGCAAAAAATCGAAAAATAACTCAGTAATTTGCGGTCGCGTCGGATCTAAGTGCAGATCAGATATGAACAGCGTACTCACTGTGCGCCCGGCTCCAATACGGCAGCCCGGTCGATAATGACATTGGTTTTCGGTACGCCGTTGGCGAAGGGTGCGCGGGCGACTGTTTCAATTTTGCGAATTTCATCAATCACCTTAATGCCCTCGACAATTTTTCCGATCACGGTGTAGCCGGCCGTATAGGCACTGGCATCGGAGCTGTGGTCAAACTGCGGGTTATCAACCAGATTGATAAAAAACTGCGCGCCAGCCGAATCGGCATCGCTCGGCTTGCGAGCCGCTGATATCGTACCGCGTAGATTTTTCAGGCCGTTTTGAGCTTCATTGACGACCGGTTTGCGCTCGGGCTTTTGGTTTAAGTCTTCGGTGAATCCGCCGCCCTGAATCAACATATCGGGCAGAATCCGGTGAAAAATGGTGCCGTTGTAGTGGCCGTCACGCACATAACGTAGAAAGTTCGCCACGTTTTTTGGAGACTTTTCCGGATACAGCTCAATTACTACGCGGCCCATGTTCGTTTCTAACAAGACCCGCGGAGCCGTACTGCCCGGCAGTGCCAGAGCCTTCTCGGTGGTGTCGCCGGGCTTGGATTGCTCGGCAATCAGCATTAAGGGCAGCATCAAAAACGAGACGAGCAGGACACGACGGGTAAAAGCCAACATAGTGGATTTATTCATGAGTTCGGAATCCTCATTATGCGATGTCCGGGGGCTTTGCACCAAGCCTTGCTGAACGAGAGACGATTACACAGGAGGCCGGGGGTCAGATCAGGTAAAATGCTCGCTTTGCTCTTCGCGATATCCATTTCATGACTTGTCGAACCCGTTTTGCACCCAGTCCCACCGGATACTTACATATCGGTGGCGCTCGAACAGCTCTGTACTGTTGGCTCGAGGCGCGCCGCCGCGGTGGCACATTTATTTTGCGCGTGGAAGATACCGATCAGGAGCGCTCAACCCAGGAGGCGGTGCAGGCGATTCTCGATGGCATGGAGTGGCTCGGACTGAGTGCGGACGAAGGCCCGATCTATCAAACCGATCGGCTAGAGCGCTATCGTCAGGTGGCGATGGAATTGCTGGCTGCCGGAAAGGCCTACTACGCCTATGATACCCGCGAAGAAATTGATGCGATGCGCGAGCAAGCGCGCGCGAATGGTGAAAAGCCGAGATACAACGCCAAATATCGTGAATTGAACGCCGAACGTCGCGACGACCCGAATCGGGTGATTCGCTTCAAAAATCCCAGCTCAGGTTCAGTCGTGTTTGAGGATGCCGTCAAAGGCCGCATCGAGTGGAACAACAGCGAGCTTGATGATTTGGTATTGATTCGTTCGGATGACTATCCGACCTACAATTTTGCGGTGGTTGTAGATGATCTGGACATGCAGATCACCGATGTGATTCGCGGTGATGACCATGTCAATAACACCCCGCGTCAGGTTAATTTGTATGCCGCGTTGGGCGCTCAGCCGCCCCGTTTTGCCCATTTGCCGATGATATTAGGCGCTGATGGCACCAAGCTATCCAAGCGTCATGGCGCGGTAAGTGTTATGCAGTGGCGTGATGACGGTTACTTGCCCCATGCATTGCTGAATTATCTGGTGCGCTTGGGTTGGTCGCATGGCGATCAGGAAATTTTCTCCCTGCAGGAGCTGATCCAGCTGTTTGACATTGCCGACGTCAATCAAAGCGCCTCGCGCTTCGATCGGGACAAACTCGATTGGCTTAATCAGCACTATATGAAAACCGACGACCCGGAAAAAACCGCCGGTTACCTGCTATGGCATTTACACGCGCGCGGCTACGATTTGCAACGCGGGCCGGATCCGGCTGATGTGGTGCGGGCGATGGCCGATCGGGTCAAGACCCTGAAAGAAATGGCTGAGCGCGCTGCCGTTTGGTATTTACCGCTAACCGAGTACGACCCGCAAGCCGTGGCGAAACACTTGCTGCCGGCTGCCAAAGCAGCTTTGCAGGCGTTGCATGACGGGTTTTCGGGCCTTAATGAGTGGTCTGTTGAGTCGATTCATACGGTGATCAAGGCAACCGCCGAGCAATTGGGTTTAGGCTTAGGCAAGATCGCTCCGGCGCTGCGGGTTGCAATTACCGGAACTCAGGTCAGTCCGTCAATTGATGCCACAGTGTTTCTCGCCGGCAGAACCGAGACTTTGGCTCGCATTCAGCACGCCATGTCGCTTTGCGTTCAGCAAAGCGCTTGATTCGTAAGATAAAGCAAGACAACCTAAGCCGATGAGCAAGTCAACTTCCACAAATCCGCACCATTGCACGGATCCCGAGCACCATGTTCATGGTGCCGATTCGTTCGTCGATGCGGTGCGTGATGCTTGCGATGAGCGCGATTTAAGGCTGACCCCTATTCGCGAACAGGTGCTTGAGTTAATCGCCGGGTCGGAGAAGCCACTGAAGGCCTATGATTTGCTGGAAATGATGAAGGGCGGAGTAGGGGCGTCTGCACCGCCGACGATTTACCGCACTCTGGATTTTCTACTGGAAAATGGATTCATCCATAAGCTTGAGTCGGTCAATGCCTATGTTGCTTGTCACCACCCAGCCATTGCGCATGCGGTACCGTTCTTGATCTGTACCGAGTGTCACACGGCGATTGAGCTTGAAGATTCTGGAATCGCAGCCGGTCTGGAAGTGCGAGCAAAGCAACTCGGCTTTGAGCCGAGTGCAAAAATTATTGAGGTTCATGGTCGATGCGCAAACTGTTCTCAACGTTAATTGTTTTTATTCTGGCGCTTGGCCAGTCTGCCCTGGCTCAGGACTTTCCGGTCGTGCCGACGCAAAAGGGCAAGGCATCAGACGCGCAGCAGGCCAGCGAAGGCGATGCTAAAGCCCATGCACCGCGCGAGCTGATTACGCCATTTCAGCTCGCCGATCGGTTCGTATTGCCGGGAAACCGTGAGTCTTTTCAATGGCAGAACGATGCGGACATGGGGCCCGGCGAGGGCGTTAGCCCGGTTATTATTTCGCACGGTGCCAAGGCAGGGCCGGTGCTTTGTCTAATCGGCGGCGTGCATGGCGACGAGATTAACGGCATCGCGCTGGTTCGGCGCATGGCTTATGAAATTGATCCGGAGCAGCTGTCAGGCACTCTGATCTCCGTGCCGATTGTGAATGTGTTCGGTTATTCGCGTGGCAGTCGCTATCTGCCTGATCGACGTGACTTAAATCGCTACTTCCCGGGCTCACGCAGCGGCAGTATTGCCTCGCGGGTTGCACAAAGCCTGTTTGACACGATCATTCGACGTTGCGATGCGGTCATCGATTTTCATACCGGATCGTTCCAGCGCAGCAACTTGCCGCAAGTGCGCGGCGATTTGACCAACCCGAAAGTACTGAATTTGTCGCACGGCTTTGGCGGAACATTGGTGCTGCATAGCCCGGGTTCGCGCGGCATGTTGCGTGTGGCAGCAATGGAGGCAGGCATCCCGGCCGTGACCATGGAAATTGGCGCGCCGTTGCGGTTGGAGGTTGAGCATATCGAACCCACCGTTTTGGCAATCCGGCGTTTGATGGCGTACTTAAAGATGACTGACTCTGATGTCAGTGCGCGCAGAAATAAAGTGCCTCCGGTATTTTTCGAGTCGCGCTGGGTGCGCTCGAACATCGGTGGTTTGTTGATCAGCGACGTAAAGCTCGGTCAGAACGTTCGCGCAGGTCAGGTACTCGGCCGGGTAATTGATCCGTTGAGCCAGATGGAAAAAACGATCCGATCGCCTTTTGACGGTCGTCTGATTGGTATGGCTCTAAATCAGCAAGTTTTGCCCGGCTACGCAGCGTATCACTTAGCAAAGTTGACCGATGAGCAGCAGGCAATTCGCGATGCCACGGCACAGCAGGGCTTAGATGCAATGCCCGAAGATGATCCGGAACACGTGCCGAATCAGGAAGAAGAATCGGCGCGCGAAGAGTCAGAATATCAATAGGTACTCAGAAGTACGTGCGCACTCCGATTAGCCAGGTTCGGCCGGGCAATGGGCTGATTTCTTTAAGGAATGACGTGTGCACTCGTGCTTCGGCATCGCTCAGGTTTTCGCCTTTCAGGTAAATTTCGCCGGACGCGTGATCACCGGTCCAGAAGTAACTCAGTAAGGCATTGTATAAAGTGTATCCGGGCGTTCTAGACTCGTTAAGTGCTGTATCGCTTTGACTGGAGTAATGACTCGCGCCCAATGATGCACGCCAACTGTCTCGCTGCCAGTTCAAGTGGCTGGAGAGTCTTTGTGGCGGAATGCGCGGTAAGTGCTCGCCATTACTCAATTTGGCGCTCACTTGATCGGCAACCGCGACAAGTGCCCACTCGCCTGTGGCATTTTCGGCAAATGTCCAGGTGAGCTTTGATTCCCAACCAAAAAATTTCGCGTTCCCTGCAGACCATTGCAGTGCGGGCAGGTCATCGATAATCGTGCCTGTGTCACTCAGGTAGATAAAATCATCGAATTGAGTCTGGTAAATCGAAAACTCTGCATCAATCGGATCATTGTGATAATTGACCCCGAGCTCAAGTCGCGTGGCTTTCTCCAGGCCCAGCAAAGAGTCACCCATTTCATAACTTTGAGTTGCGATATGCGGACCATCGGAAAACAGCTCTTCGGCAGACGGCGCGCGTTCGGCATAGTCCAAAACGAAATTGAAATGCAGGTGATCAGCCGCATGCCACATGGTCGCCAGCGATGCGCTCAGTGGGCGGAATCGAAGGTTTTCGCCACTCAGTTGCTGTTGGATTTTTACCTGATCGCCGCGCGCGCCGAGTTCAATTTTCCAGTTTTGTGCAAGCTCGCGCTCCTGCATCACGATCAGTGCATACTCCTGGTTGCGTGTCGGTGGAATAAACGCTTCATCACCAATCGCCAAAATCTCGCGCTCGCTCCAACTCAGACCGATTGCCCCGTCCCAGGACCGGATTGGCTCGTGAATTAAGTTCAGGCGGAACTGTTTTCCATCATTGAAAAATCGTGTGCCTACCTCTGTGCCTTCGAACTCAGTGTGTTGATAATCACTTTGCGCCAAGTGCCAATTGAGTTCTTTCACCCAGGAATTGCCGTACACACCACCTTTGGTGTCAAACCGGGTTTGCTGGAGGTCGATTCGAACATTCTCTTCCTCATCGGCGCCGGGTCCTGAGCCATGATCATGCGCTGCCGGTGGTATGCCATATTCGGTGTTGTAGTTGGCGATGCTCAGACCAAACCATAGCTGGTCGCCGATATAGGATGCGCCGGCAGCCGCGCCTTTGCTGGTGCTGTCACTTTTCGGCATCCGTCCGAATGCGAAGTGATCCGGATCCTCACCTTCGTCAATTGCCTCCTGGCGCTCGGCCTGGCTCAAGGCAAATCCCGGAATCGCGTAGTTCGATGATTCGCGCAAAAACGCATCCGCATGCCAGGCGATTTGTTGCCGACCGCCGTCCAGGCGCAATAATCCGTTAATTTCATTGTTGCCGGTTGCCGAACGCAGTTCCGCGCGTCCCGAAAACGGAATGTCAGCCCGGGCTGTGGGAATACGCCCGTCGATTAAATTGACCGCGCCGCCGATAGCGCCGGAGCCGAACAAGAGGTTGGCGGGGCCTTTGAACACTTCAATTTGATCGGCTAAAAACGGTTCCGAGCTCACCGCGTGATCGGCGCTGATCGTGGATAGATCCATGTTATCCATACCGCCATTAAGGATCTGCACGCGCCCGCCGTCCATGCCGCGAATGATCGGGCGACCGACACCGGCGCCGAAATTCGAACTGTGAACCCCCGGCAGGCCCGCTACGGTGCCGCCGAGTGTGGATTGCTGAGCGTCACTGAGCGCATCGCCTTGCAGAACTTCCACTGGCTGGGCCAGATCATCCATGGCATTGCGCAATAAGCGGCCCGTGACTTGAATGCGGTCGAGTGTCTGCGCTTTGGCGTCGGTTTCGGCTTCCTGCGCCACACTGATTGCGCTCAGTGAACTAATAAAAATTAATACAATCAAGGATCTAACTGACACGCACGCACTCCGGATCGATGCCCTGAACGCAGTCGGAACTCTGCGCTTGAGCCTGAAATGTGAATGTTATAATATACCAAATATTGAATTCTACGGGTTTAGCGCAAATGCAATCAACTGCTTCAGCACAGACCGCAAAAACTGCCGTTTGGGTCGATCGCCTTGGCGCATCGGCCTCGTTGCTGTGCGCGGTGCACTGTGCACTGGTACCGATCGTACTGGCAGCGATTCCGAGCGTCGGCGCTGGATTTTTAAGTTCTGAACTGTACGAAAATATTTTCGCGGTATTCGCTTCAGCTCTGGCCGCGAGCAGCGTCGGGCTGTCCTACTACCGGCATAAGCGATACTTTGCGTGGTGGTTTTTGGTGCCCGGCATGATCGCCTTGTGGTTCGAGCGCCTGTTTGACGCAATTCATCACGACGTGGTCATGCATGCGATCGTCATGACCCTAGCCGGGACCTTGGTCGGCCTGTCGCACCTGATCAACCTGAAGCTCTCGCACGGACACGTGCACGATTCGAGCTGCAAGCACTAAACTGTGAGCCCAAATCGGGCTGTCTGTACTGTCCAGATTCATGCGCAAATGCTAGAATTCGGAGCTAAGCATCAACTAATCGGAGAACATCATGGGTAAGGGCGATCGTCGCACTGCCAAGGGCAAACGTAATATTTCCAGCTACGGCAATATCCGCTCACACGCGGCGAGCAAAGCAACTGCGGTAACCGCAGCGGCGAAGCCGAAATCACCCGTGGCAAAAAAAGCAACCAAAAAGGCTGCTACTAAGAAAGCCTGATTAGGTTTTCTGAAGTTAATAAAGGCTCCGTAATCGGGGCCTTTTTTATTGTTCGATATTTTTGCCCGCAATAAAAATGGCGCGCGGCGCAGGCGCGGGTAGCCAATAACTCAAATCCGCGGCATTTTTGAACGGCCACAGGATGATGTCCGCGCGATACCCCGTTTTAATCTGGCCGCAGTCGGTTAATCCCAAAGCTGTTGCCGCATGCGTGGTTACGCCGGCCAGAGCTTCCATTGGCGT
>CBDUOG010000071.1:0-9277 GCA_965368785.1 uncultured Gammaproteobacteria bacterium
CAATCGAGAAAACCACGGCAGTTACTTTTTTGACTGGGGTACGGAAGAAGAAGTGGCGTGGAAAAATAATTATCAACTGTGGATGGCCTTCTTAAATGATTTCAAAAACCATGGCGGCCGCGTCACCGTCGGTTCGGATTCGGGATACATCTACAAGCTGTATGGCTTTGGCACCATTGAAGAGTTGGAGCTGCTGCGCGAGGCGGGTTTTCATCCGCTGGAAGTGATCCGCGCAGCCACGTTAAATGGTGCGCAGGCGCTGAACATAGACGATCAACTGGGCACACTGGAGGCCGGAAAACTTGCCGACATGGTCGTGGTCAATGGTAACCCACTGGGTAATTTGAAACTGCTGTACGGCACTGGCCACACGCGAGTCGGTGATGATGGCCTGCCGCATCAGGTCGGCGGTGTGCGTTACACCATCAAAGACGGCATTATTTTTGACGCACCCAAATTACTGGGCGATGTTCGACGCAAAGTGCGTGAAGCCAAACAGGAAAGCAAAGCACCATGATCTACACCCCCATCGTAGCGACCTTAGGTTACGTACTTTCACCCGATAAACAATCGGTTCTGCTGGTCCACCGCAACGCACGCAAAGAAGACGAACACTTAGGCAAGTACAACGGCTTGGGTGGCAAGATTGAATCGCACGAAGACATTGCGGCCGGCATGCGCCGGGAAATTTTTGAAGAGGCTGAGCTGCGGGTAACCTCGATGCAACTGCGCGGCACGGTGAATTGGCCGGGCTTTGGTAAAAACGGCGAGGACTGGCTGGGCTTTATTTTTCTGATCGATGGCTTTGAAGGTATCGCGCCGCCGGGCAACGTGGAAGGTGATCTGGAATGGGTGCCGCTGAGCGAGCTATACGATAAACCGATGTGGGAAGGCGACCGGCATTTTCTGCCCCTGGTATTTGATCAAGACCCGCGCGGCTTTCATGGGGTAATGCCCTACGCCAACGGCAAGCCGACCGGCTGGCAGTTCAGTCGCCTTTAGTTTGACTGGTTTGGGGAATAGCGACTGGTCACGATGCGTAAGCCGATCAAGACGGAAATCACGCCTAGACTGATAAACACCTGCGCGGCGCTGTAGTGGCCATACCACAGACCGATGAGTTCGCCGATCAGCACCACCAACGCTGCATCCAGAATAAAGGTGACTTTGACTCGACGCAGCGCTAAATACGACTGCAGAGTGCGAATCAACTCGAAGGCGGCGAGCAGCAGGACCACTTCTTTGATCATCGCCTCGGCGCCTTTATCCCAGCCGGTAAACGCCGATTGGTACAAATGCATCAGCAAACTGAAAATGCCGGCGATGATCCAAAGGTAGACGCCGATCATCAGCGCGCCAATCAAGTAGCGCACGCTCAATGCGTGCCAACGTTGATCCAATAGAAAGTTTCTGGTGGTGCTTGGTCGTGATTTGATCGATTCGCTAATCGGCCCGAGTGTGGTTTGCATGGGCGCAGTCTAATGCCGGGCAATGACCGTTTTATGACAGAGCGATACTAAGACTCAGGCGCGCCAAGCCACTCACTTAAATCAGGTAGATACGGCAGGTACTTTTTCCAACGCGCCAGCGAACTGGTGTATACCGGCTGGCGCACTTGCACCGAACTGGCGGTGGCGACCGGCGCTTCATTTTTATGAAACTCTAAGCAGGCCGGATCCCAGGGCAAATCCAAAAACTCGATCAAGCGCCGCGCCTGCGCTTCGGTGTCTTGCACGATGTGCTCATAGTGCACTTCGGTATAACGATCCGGCGGCAGCATTTGTTGCCAGTGCTTGAGTAACTGGTCGAAGCGCTGCCAATACTGCGCGCAGGTCTTTAGATTGTAGGCGTAGCGGTAGTAATTAAATTGCGTCGCAAATAGCTGACGGTAATTGGCCAGGACCACATCGTAGGGATGACGACGCACCGCAATTATTCGCGCGTTGGGCAGAGCACGGTGGATCAGCTGCGCGCAGAAAAAGTTCAGCGGCATTTTATCGATTACCCGCTCACCGGTCGGTTGGCGCCGGGCGATGGACTCTAAGTACGCCTCACCCAGTGCACGCATATTGACCTGAGTGCCGGCAAACAAGGTAGGTGCATCCAGCACCAAGGCGCCCGGCGTGCCGCTTAATCGTTTCAGGGCAATCGTGAAATCGGATAACTCGCCGGCTGACACAACATCGGGATGACTGGAAAGAATGCGCTCGATCAGCGTAGTGCCTGATCGCGGCAGACCGACAATAAAAACCGGGCGTTCGCTGTTTAAGCTCGAGCGGTTCTGCGATTGGCCGCTTTGGATCGCGGCATCGAATAGGGCCTGATCCTGCGCAAACGCATAGTTCAGGCTGCGCTCTTTGCTGCGTTTAGCCCGGTGCAGATAACTCAGGCTTTGTTCGATGTCGCCTTCGTCTTCAAGTTGTTTGGCCAATGCGTGACACAAATGCAATGCCGCGTCGGGTTCCAACTCTTGTTGGCTCAGAGCCGTTTTGATGGCTTCCTGGTCCGCAGCACTCAATGGATTTTTACGCAGCGCGCTCAGCGCTGACCACGCTCGATAATAGCCGGGGTCCAAATTGAGCGCCTGTCGATAGGAGCTTTCGGCTTCGGTGAACTCACCGGAAAACTGCAGCGAACTGGCCAGGTTGTACCAATAGCCGGCGCGATTAGGATCACGCGCAATCGCTGCACGAAACGGTGCAATCGCCCGGGCATGTTGGCCGGCGCGGGTAAATACCACGCCAATCGTATCGAGCAGGTAGGCATCGTCAGGTTGCAAAGCCCAAGCCTGATCAATAACTTCTGCGGCCCGTAGGTTCTTACCGACGCCGGTGAGGCAACGCGCCTTGGCGACCAGCAAACGGCAATCACCCGGATGCTTGATGAGTAACTTATCGAGAATTTCTAAGGCTTTAACAAAGTTGCCGTGTTCCAAGGCGATGATCGCCAGAACATAAAAGCCATCGGCTGAAGCAGAATCGCCCTGCAACATGTGCAGGGCGATCCGGTGTGCTTCTTCGTACGCTTTGTTGGACAAGGCACGCTCGGCGCGTGCCTTTAAATCGTCCATGGCTATTACAGGTTGAAGTTATAAGTGAAGCGCATACCGACTTCGCGCGGACGCAACACATCGCGGTAATAACGACGCACCGTTACCGGGTCACCGTTCTCATCCGCCACCGTCTGAATATACGGAGTGCTCGAACGTACGCCGGTCTCGGCGTATTTGTCGAACAAATTATCCGCGTACAACTGCAGGTTCCATTTGCCGTAGTTGGTCAAAGTCACCGCCGCACTGTGCAAGGCAAAGCCGGGTAGGCGCTCGCCATCAGCACGCATTCCGGTACGGGTGAGCACGTTGCCGATCGCGGTAACACCATAATCAAAGCGCAAGTCCAGATCACTGGTCAGCCCATGCACATAACTACCGAACAGTGTTGCCTGCTGCTCCGGTGAGCCCGGCAAGCGATCGCCGGCCAAACCGTCCACGTCAATGCGCGGACTAAAGCCCGGACCGACAATGGTGCTCAATAGAGCAGGTGCGTCTTCGGATAACTCGGCCTTTGTGTAGGCATAGCTACCACGTAGTGAGAACGCATCAGTAATTGCTGCATCAAAGGAGACTTCCAATCCTTTCGATTCAGCACCTTCGCCATTCAAGGTAATCGGCAGTGCTGCGTTGTCGGTGGTACCGGCCAGCTGCGGGTCGGTCCAATCAATAAAGAACACTGCGCCGTTAAGGGTCAAACGACGCTCAAACCACTGACTGCGAAAACCGATTTCGTAGTTCTTCGTTTGATCCGGGAAAAACTGCATTTCATCCGGCAGGGCGCACGCAATCGGGGTTATAGGTAATGGCGAGGGGCAAGGTCCAATGCCGTTCGAATTACCAATCCGGTAGCCTTCGCTATACGTGAAATAACCGAGGAAGTCCTCAGCAAACTTATACGAAGTATTGAACTTGTACAGCATGCCGTCGTCAGATTGACCGCCATCGACGAAGTTCAGATTGATTTCATTAGGTTGAGCTGTGCCAAACGCAGTGTTGAACAAAGGAAAATCGATGGCATCACGGGTCTTCAGATCGTAGTCGTACCAACGCGCACCGAAGGTGAACTGCAGTTTATCGTTGGCTTCCCAGGTCACTTCGCCGTATACCGCACGCTCTTTCAGATCGGTCTGATTCACCGAGTAGTATTCGAGCTCGTCGGGGCGAATCGGCGTGCCTAGGAAACTGTTCAGATAGACGCTGTACTCAGGCGTAAATTCGCGACTGCTGGCTTCGGATTCGAGTTCGTTATAAAACGCACCGACAATCCAGCTAACCGGACCTTCGGATTTAGACACCAAACGCAACTCTTGGTTGAAGGTCGATTCGTCCTGGTCTTCGCGGGTAAATGCGGCGAAGCTCGGGAACGCCTCATAGCTGTACTCCAAGGTAATCAGCAAGTCGGTTTGATCGCGTTGACCGACTTCGTCGTAGCTGGAGAAGCCAGTAGCCGAGGTCAGCTCCGCAAAGCCTAAGTCCGCGGTTAGCTCCAGTGCGGTCAATTCGTTGGTGCGATCGTTCGGCTCCAAAAAGCGATGTGCCGATTCATAACGCCCTGTGCCAAACGCGTGCAGATGATTCTGCGAACGACCACCATCTTCCTGATTTTGAAAATAATGGGTCAATGTCGCATCGATCACGTCGTTGGGGCGCCAGCGGAATGCTAAGCGGCCGCCGTGGACCTTCTGCCAGTTAGCGTCTTTGCTGCTGGTCAGGTTGGCCGCGACATCGGCCGGGTTATTAAAGTCCGGCTCCGGGTCCGAGAAGCCCGGGTTCTGAACCAGGTAGTTATAATCAATAAAGCCCGGATCATCGGCGTAGTTGTAACTGGCACGCATGGCGAAGGTGTCGGAGAACGGCATGTTGACGGTGAAGCCTGCATTGCTGCCTAAGCCGCTGCTGTGATCGAGCACATAAGCACCGGTGCGCAGCTGCAAGGTCTTTTCGTCAAACTCGGGACGACGCGGAATAAAGCGAATCGCGCCGCCCATGGTGCCGGCGCCATACAAGGTGCCCTGCGGGCCCATCAGCACTTCGACGCGTTCCATATCATCTAAGCGCAAATCCACGTACAGCGGAATTTCACCGACGTATGTTGCAACGGTTCCGCCGCCGCCATTGCCCAGCGCTTCAGACGCAGCGACCGGATCGGCATTCAGGCCACGAACAATAATTTGATTGGACGTACGCCCACCCTGATCGAGCACATATAAGCCGGGCACCGTCCGGCCGATGTCAGCCAGATTAGTAATGCGGTCAGCATCCAAAGTCTCGCCATCAATAGCCGCAATATTCAACGGCACTTCCTGCACGCTTTTGGCGCGGCGAGTGGCGGTGACCGTTATGGAGTCGAGAGTTCTTACCGACTGCTCTTCTTCTGTTCCAGGCTCCTGAGCGAATGCCGAGTTAGCGATCAGCAAATTGATTGCCAACGCACCGATGATTGCCGAGCTCAGTTTAGCTTTCGGAAACGACCGTGTATGCGATGGATTGTTTTTGTTTTTCATCTAACTCCCCTAAGTTTTTATGAACGCCTAACGCCTTGGCTAGTGACTACGCCCTATTAATCCAGCGGCAGCAGTCATAGCCGCTGCATATTACGGATCAATCGAGGCTATCTGCTCTTTGCGCCACTGACAAGTGCTTTCTGACCCTGCACTTCAATCGGATTGAGGCGTTAAGTCCGGATCAGGCAGGACCTCAAATCCACTTTGCCGAGCCTGCTGAACGCTAAGCTTGAGCACGTCCGGCCGCGAATAGTGACCAAAAGGGTCGAAGCTATGCCGGGCCTCGCTTACGCGCGTTCGGTAAATCTCCTGCACCAGGATTTGGTCGCGCTGTTGATTGGGCTCAATCAACCACTGACCGGAAGGGTCGCTTAAACAACTACCGCCGTTGGCCGAAACTGCCGGTAGCGCTGCCCGAACCTGCTTGGCGTGTGGCAGTCCGTCGGCAACATCGGCTTGGGCAAACACGCCACTGACCGAGGCCACATAACAACGCCCCTCGCAGGCTATATGCCGCGTAATGTTTTCGGTATTGCGCACATTGCCCGGCCATATCGCCACATGTAAATCCAGGCCTTGTGCATACAAGGCGCTGCGCGCCAGAGGCATCCAGTTTTCCCAGCAATTGAGGACGCCCAGACGCCAACCATCCAGGTCAAAGGTACGCAGTCCATGGCCATCGCCCTGTGCCCAGACCAGGCGTTCCTCATGGGTTGGCATCAGTTTTCGATGCACGTTTCGAATGCTGCCTTGATCGTCAATTATTACTGCGCTGGCATACACGCTATGGCCGCCGCGCTCGCTCGGGCGCTCGATGATGCCAATGACCACCCAGATGTTGGATTGCCGTGCGGCGTCTTGTACGCGTTTGAGGTCGCCGCGCTCTATCTGCACCGCCTGCTCAGAGTAGTGAGCGTAAAGCTCTTTTTGAAAACGTGACTCGAACTTGGCTCCTTCGGTGTGCTCTACCCAGAATGGATAACCCGGAATCAAGGCCTCACCAAAACACACTAGCCGCGCACTGCGTCGTGCCGCCTGATCAATAAAGCCCAGCACTTTATCGATCGTGGCTTCGCGATCGAGCCATACCGGCGCGATTTGCGCCAGAGCAATCTGCATCGATTCGGTATCTGACATCACGGGCTCTCGTTATTAATCCAACGACTCGTAGATCGCCTTAACCAGTGCCTCGCTACTAATAAACTGGCCGCCCCACACCGCATCAAAGTCTGAGGTCGGCTTGGCCGCGGTCACTTTTTCCAACGAGTCGCCACGCGCTTTAGCTGCAGCGATGGTATCGCGGAAGCCACGCAACATGTCGTGGTAGGACTGCAGGTTCGCGCGATCGGTCACCGGACCATGGCCGGGGACGATGATGCTGCTGTCATTGGTAATGGCAAGGGCTTTTTTCAGCGCGGCGAGCAGGCCATCAACACTGCCGCCCGAACCGGTGTCGATAAACGGATACAGACCATTAAAGTAGGTATCGCCCATGTGCAAGGTATTGGCGTTCTTGAAATATACTAATGAGTCGCCGTCCGTATGCGCCTGCGCGACATGGATCACCTGCACCTCGTCGTTAACGTGCAAGGTAATCTCGCTATCGAACGTTACTACCGGTAAAGCAACGCTTGGTGATGCAGGCACCAGTCGATCCATCGTTTTCATAAACTGGTCGGTACTCATGCGTTCACGCACATTGTTATGCGCCACAATCACCGCACCGGCTTTGCCGAAGTTTTCATTGCCCCCGGTGTGGTCAAAATGCCAATGCGTGTTGATAACGAAACGAAGCGGCTGATCTTTAATAGCAACTAATGCGGCATTAATCTTTTCGCTCAACGGCGCAAACTGATCGTCAACGATAAAGCTACCCTGGTCGCCAACGCTGGCAACCACATTGCCGCCCTGGCCTTGCAGCAGGTACAGACTGTCGCGCAAATGGGTGGTTTTTATTTGAACCTCAGGCGCCGCTTGTTGCGCGAATAAGACCGGGCTCAAAAGGGCTGCAATCGTCAGAAAAACAAAACCGCGAATCGTTGTCATAGCCATTCCTTAGTTGACCCAGCGACCAGCATACGCCGGTTGCGGGGCGAGTCCAAAACATCGCGAAGTCACTACCCGCCCTATGCCGTTCAGACAAATCAACACTAATCAGGGCGAGCCGCAATAGGCCGGCAGGTCGTGCTGGGCAAATTGCCGGTTCAAATCACGCAGGCTTTGAATATGCGGGCCCGGTTTACCGTCAGCGTCGTACAGGCCACCGAATTGGGTATGGTCGAATAACCACACATCGCGCAACAGGGCATTACCGCTTTGGCTTTCGATCTGCAAAGTCAGCTGGTCATTGCTCGGCTCGCTATCGATCAAGGCGCATTGCTTTACCGGCTCGTTCCTATCGAAACGCAAACGCACCGCTTCAGATTGATTGACGCGCACATTGAGAATTGCTTCGCCGGATGACTGCGCACGTACGCACACGTAATCGGGCCGATCATCGCGATAAGGCAAACGGCCGCGCCGACGGTCAATTACCTGCGAGAGCACATCCCCTTCGCGCAGCAGCAAGACCTGATCGCCGGAGCCAAGGCTCATTAGCGCCGCCTCGGTCTGGGTCGCCGGCCGTTGCAGCTGCCAGCCATCTAATCCATAGGCAAAGCCGGGGTTGTACAACGGGCTCTCAACATAATCCTGTCCGGTCCAAATACCGTAACCAATCACATGGTGATCTTTCATCGCACACAGCGATTGGCGTAGAAAATCATCAATCTGATCGTCGGCGAGTATCGCGTTGTGCTCATAGCCGGGGGTGTTATCGACGAAATTGAACTGATCGATAAATACGTCCCGGTTGTCGGTCCAGCCATTCACTTCGCGCAATAGCGCGGAGAAGTTTTTATACGCCTGCTGCCAACTGAGTTTTTCGCCTTGGTTCTGCGCGCCCCAAAACGGCGCCCAATAAATAGTGGCTGGTACGCCCTCGGGAAAATCAAACATTGCCCGATGATCTATCCATTGCGCTATTTGCCATTGGCCCTGTGGGTCAATCGCATAGCTGGGCTCGCGATCCACCCGCACTTCATAACTGAGAGCTGGCAATATTTTCTGCGCGGGATGGTAAATCTGATTGACGACCAAATAATCCCACCATCCATGAAATGCCCTGGCATGCGGCCCTTGAGCGGCTATTGGCAGTTCCGGCAGAGGCGAATCCGGGAAGTTTTGTTTATGCCAGGCTTCAAACTCCTTAATTACCGAAGAGTTAATCTGCTTTAGCCACTGGTCCTCCCACGACATAAAGCTCATGCTGATATGCGCATAGCCTTTCGTTTCCGCCTGGATTTTTTCGACGAACCGCAGATGCGCCTTCCATTTTTCCGGCTGGTTCATCAGGTCGTTTACGCGCTGCTCTGTGCTACCGGCCGAACGATGAAAAGTCCAGCCATAAGCCAGACGCAACATCACTTTGAGTTCATGCTGCTCGGCTTTTTGCAATAAGACATGCAGGCGATCAATCGCGCGCTGATCGTAGGTACAGCACGGCTCATTGACCGGCTGAAAGTCACCCCAGCTGACCAGAAAAATGACGGTGTTAAAGCCATCGGCGCGGATACGTGAGAAGTCCGCATCCAGATCATCGCGCTGAAACCCGGTGATGAAATTTTTCGACCAATGCCGACCAAAATAGTGCACCGCAATCACCGGCGGCTCGACGATGTTC
>CBDUOG010000072.1:0-9169 GCA_965368785.1 uncultured Gammaproteobacteria bacterium
TAGATCGACAACTCGACCGCTTCGTTACCCGACACCCGGATAATCGCTTCGCGTTCCTTAAAACCTTGCGATACCGTGGCGATATCGCGCAGGTAGACAGGTACATTGTCGACATTGGCAATAAATAAGTTTCGAATCTGGTCAAGGCTGGAGAATTGATTAACCGTGCGCACCTGATAGCGTTGAGTGCCTTCTTCAATTCGACCACCGGAGACGTTGATGTTCTCTTGCTGCAGGCGCTGATTGACCGTATTGATGTCCAGGTTTAGCGACGCCAATCGATTTTGATCGATCAGGACTTGAATCTCGTCTTCCAGGCCGCCGGAAACCTTAACCGCTGCCACGCCGGGAACCGGCTCCAGTCGTTTCTTCAGATCTTCTTCCGCGTAACGGCGCAGGCGCAGCAACTGGGCTTGTTGTTCAGTGCCCTCTTCGGCACTCATAACCAAACGCATAATCGGCTCGGTGCTCGGATTAAAGCGCAGCAATACAGGTGGCTTTACATCCAAAGGCAAGCTGAGAATTTCCAGTTTGTCGCGCACATTCAAACTGGCCTGATCCATGTCGGCACCCCAGGCAAATTCGAGTACTACGTCTGACTGGCCGCTGCGCGAAACGGATTTGAGCTTGCGCAGATTTTTGACGACACCAACGGCTTCCTCTACCGGCTCGGTAATCAGCGTTTCAATTTCGGTCGGCGCGGCACCGGTGTACTCGGTACGAACCGTCAATGTTGGATAACTCAGGTCAGGTAATAAATTGACCTTCAGATAGAAGGCGGAAATCACCCCAAACAACACGAGCGTGAACGTCGCCATCGCGACGGTTACCCGCCGCTTCGTTGAAAACTCAATTAAGCTCATTCTGTGGTCGCCTGGCTAACGGCGTCATCGCCGGATTCACTAACAATCACATCGCCAAGCACCTGTACTGGCGCACCATCGCGGATGGCGACCTTGCCCGCGGTAACCACGCGCTCTCCCGCGGTCACACCGCTGATCACTTCAGCGAACTCACCGTTGATATAACCTAGGACAATTTTGCGGCGTTCCGCCTTTGCATCCTTGCCGGCTCCATTAACAACGAACAATGCCTCACTGCCCTCTTCTTCCAGCAGCGCAACCCGCGGCACCGTTAAAACAGAATCACGCTGTTGATAAATCACCTTCAGACGGCCGAACATGCCCGGACGCAATTCACCCTTTTTCGGAGCGAAGGCCGCGACCACACGTACCGTGCCGCTGCCGGCGTCAACCACCGGACTTACCCGATCCACCACGCCGCTGTACATCTTGCCGGGCAATGCATCCACGACCATTTCAATAGGCAAACCCGTACGCATCGTTGCTGCTTCGCGCTCGGGAACGTTCAGCACCGCCTCCAGGCGCGAAATATCCACAATTCGATAGACCGGCGCGTTTAGCTGAATTAAATTTCCCGGCTTAGCCATGCGCTGGGCGATGACGCCGCTGATTGGTGCAGTAATTGTGGTGTGGCTCAGTTCCAGCCTCGCTAAATCGTAAGCCGCCTTGGCCGAATCTAATTCGTAGCGCAATTGATCATGTGCCTCAACGCTCACCAGCTTGCGCGCGAATAACTCTTTGGAGCGCTGATAGTTGTTTTCGAGTCGCTTCATGGTCGCTTCGCTGCGTGCCACCTCCAGTCTCGCGCGCTCCGGATCAATCCGTGCCAGCGCCTGACCTGCCTTAACCTGGTCACCCTCTTCAACATAAATCTGCAGCAATACAC
Source organism: uncultured Gammaproteobacteria bacterium (assembly GCA_965368785.1). Taxonomy (GTDB): domain Bacteria; phylum Pseudomonadota; class Gammaproteobacteria; order Xanthomonadales; family Xanthomonadaceae; genus Silanimonas. The sequence continues at coordinate 1,750 of CBDUOG010000072.1, forward strand.
CCGATGTTTTGGCAACCACCTGGGCATCGGCAGGCGCTTCTAAATTGGCTGTACCGGAATAACTCGCTGCAATCGCGCGCAAAGCGGCAGCGTCGACCTCGACCGGCATCGCCTGAACTTTTTCGTCTTTTTTCGACTTGTCGCCGTTCTCGGCATCTGCCTGTTCACCCCCGGGGCCTCGGGAAGAGCACGCTGAGACCAGCATGGCTGAAACAAACATCAATATAATCAATGCTTTATAGTTTTTTATGTTTCTTGTTTGAATATTTGAATGATTATTCACGGGCGGGGGCTCGCTAAGGGTGTATTAGTTATGTAGCACAGTAGACCTGAAGAGCCAGTTTTCCATGTGCCGAAAGTCAACCCGCCCAACGGCGGCGACAATTAGCATTCGCGATTCGGTCTAGTGCTGGCATCCGCGATGCACAGCATCGCACCCTGCTCACCCTAATCTAGGCGTGCTGAAGGGGATGTCGAAATGATCGACAAACGCTATACTTGCGCAGCCATTTAAAATCCTCCTGCGCATGCAGTGCCAAACGGAACCATCCATGAAATTTGTGATTCTTCCCATTCTCGCCGCTTTGTGTCTTTCGCTAGCCGCGCCAATTCAAGCTGAAGGTGACGCCAGTCAGGGCAAGTCCTTAGCGTATACCTGCACCGGCTGCCATGGCGTACCGGAATACCGGAATGCTTACCCGCAATACAAGGTTCCGAAAATTGCAGGCCAGAAAAAGCAATACTTGATCAATGCGCTCAAGGCCTACCGCAATGGTGAACGCAATCATCCGACCATGGGTGCTCAGGCCGGAAGCTTCAGCGACGAAGAAATTGAACATATAGCGACCTACATCAGTCAGCAGCCAGTCGAATAAGGATCTGTGATCATGCGTAAAGTTTTTCTAACAATGCTTCTGACCGTTTTTGCTGCTGCTCAAGCCAGCGCCTCGGTTGGCCCGCCCAAAGGCAACGTTGCAGCCGGTGAGCAAAAAGCCCAGGTCTGTGCTGCCTGTCATCAAAATGCCGGCTCCAGCTCAATTGATGACCATACTCCGTTGCTGGCAGGCCAATATGCCGACTATCTGGAAAGATCATTAAACCAATACCGCTCCGGCGCCCGCTCTCACGCGATTATGAACGGTCAGGCTCAAGGCCTGAGCGACGAAGACATCCAGGATTTGGCTGCTTATTACAGTGTTCAAAAAGGTGGCCCCGCTACTTTAAGCAGCAAGTAGTAAGCCGGTTTCTATTACGCAAGAAAGCCCCGTTTCGGGGCTTTTTTATTTTGCGGCATCAATTTCATTTAAGTCACTGCAATAACGACTCAAGAGCTCGAGCGCTTCGCTAATTTTTTGCTCCGACTCCGCATCCTCGAGTAGTTGAGAGAATTCCCGGCATTGCACGCGATGTGTTCGCTCCCATGGTGGCGGTGATGGGCGGTTCTCAACTTTTCCTAACCCGCTATTGCGCACGATGGCGCAGCCGCCACCCAGGCCAGCAATCGATGCCTGGCAAACCAACCTAAACTTCGAATTCAATGGCACTTCAACTTTGCCGCTGGTCGCCTCAACCATTTTTCGAATCCACTGATCAAATAATGTGCCCTCCGGATCCCATGCGTGAGCAAACATCGATTCGCGATACTCAATCGCAGAAGGGCGATCAAAAACCGAATCGGCCGTGTCTAATCCGGGCACACGGTAGTTTGGCGAATCAGCACGCGCAATATCATCCAGCAACTCCTGGCTTATGTTTGGACGACCTAAGTCATTGAGTACGGGTTCGCGATCAAAGAGCACTTCATCTATCGGCGCAGAGCTTTCCAGCACGACAGGCCGCTCCGGCAATCTTCGATTTGGGTTTTGCGGCCTCTCCAGATTGGGACTTATCTGCGACTGAGCCGGCAACACAGGCTCAAGCTCGGCCGGCGCTAACGCAGGGCGCGTAAGAATTTCAACAAATACCAACTCCATGGGCTTTGAAGGCGGCTCAGGCTTTGGCTCAGCTTGATGATGAATCAATAAAACAAAGAGTGTCGCGTGCGCCAGCACAGAAATAATTAAGGGGATAAATCGCCAATCTAATCCGGCATACGCGGTGCGCCGGATCGGCCTTTGCGGCAACTCCTGCAAAACTTTTGTCCACTGAGCGAACGCCTGTCGATCAATGTCCTGTTCACTACCGTGTGTGCGCTGCAAAAATTATCGCCTTCGATTCGCCAGCGCGAAGACTAGACAATCTCAGGCTAAAAACCGGTTAAACGAAGTGTTTTTCGAATTATTGTTTAGCTCAAGCTCATAAAAAGACTCAGGCCGGAATGTACGGAGCTTTGCCGGTGCTGTGATCGGTAACATCCCGAACCGCCGTGAGCTCCGGGACTTTGGCACGCAGGGTCGTTTCAATGCCCTGCTTCAATGTCACATCAGCCATTCCGCATCCATGACAACCGCCTCCAAACTTAAGCACCGCAACCATATCGCGGGTCACTTCCACCAGAGCCACATTTCCTCTGTGTGATGCAAGTTGCGGGTTTATTTCAGAATCAATAATCCAACGTACGCGCTCAACAACGGATGCGTCCTGATCGGGCTCGACCCCTTTAATTTTAGGTGCCCGGATATTCAGTTGACCGCCGGTGCTTTGCTCAACGTAGTCAATCTCAGCGCTATCTAAATAACGCGCACTCGCCTCGTCGACGTACAGCGAAAAGCCCTCGCAGTCGATTGCCCACTCAGAACCATCCAGATCCGATTCATCGGCAAAGCTTAAAGCAACATCCGCGGTTGGAGTACCTGGATTATTTGCGGCAAGCTTGATACCTAAGATATCGCCGCCCTGCGCGGCTAATAGCCGGCGAAAATGATTTTGCGCGTTTTCAGTAATATGGATCATGGCGCTATTGTACTGCGATACTTCGTCACTACGTCACCCGTAATTCAGGAACTACTCATGTCTACCCTACTCGAGCTTTCGTCACGCCACTGTCAAGCCCTGAAAGGTGCCCAGCACTTACTCTCAGACCAAGCCATTGCGGCCTATCTGGCCGTCCTGCCGCAAGACTGGGACGTTAGCGACGATGGCAAGATGCTCAGCAAGACCTTCCGGTTCGAAAACTATTATCAGACCATGTCCTTCGTTAATGCGCTGGCGCATATTGCCAACCGCGAAGACCATCACCCGGATTTGTCGGTTCACTACAATCGCGTGGTCGTCAATTTTTCCACCCATGATGTAGGCGGTTTATCAGATAACGATTTCATCTGCGCAACAAAATGTCAGGCGCTAGTGGACTGAGCGTTTATTTGTTGAGCCGATCCAGAACCGCATTCAATTCTTCGCTGAGCGGAGCATTGATTAAATAAGGAAACTTACCGGCATCCAGATCAAACTCCATGGATGCTGCATGCAAGAACATACGCTTCAGGCCCACGGACTCTGCCAGACGTTTGTTGGCCTCGCGGTCTCCATATTTTTCGTCGCCGGCGACCGGGTGACCTAAGTGTGCCGCATGCACTCGGATTTGATGCGTGCGGCCGGTCTCGATACGCACTTCGCAAAAACTGTGGCCGCCGCGACGCTCCAGCACTTTAAAGTGACTGACGGACGGTTTTCCTTCCGGATGCACGCGCACCACGCGCTCGCCGCCCTTGAGCACAGATCGTTGCAGCGGCGCATTAACCGTCATCACACCATCAGGCACCCGACCGACCAACAGAGCTAAATAGCGCTTAGCCGGACCCTCATCGTCTTCACCTGCTCGCATCAGCGCTTGCATCTGCAAAAGCGCTGAGCGCTTTTTAGCCAATACCAGAACGCCCGACGTATCCCGATCCAGCCGGTGAACTAACTCAAGACTTTGTTCCGGTCTGGCGAAACGCAGCGCCTCGATCACGCCAAAGCTGACCCCACTACCGCCGTGCGCGGCAATACCGGCCGGCTTGTTTATCGCCAGCAAGCGGTCGTCTTCGAAGCAGATGCTGTCAATTAATCGCTGTTTAAGCGACGCCGGAGCCTCACGCCCCTCGTTTGAATCATCCAGGCGCACCGGTGGAATGCGAACCTGATCACCAGCACTCAAACGCGTATCGGGCTTTGCCCGCCCCCCGTTGATCCGTACCTGGCCGGAACGGACAATCTTGTAAATAACCGAGCGGGGGGCGCCTTTAAGCTGGCCCAGCAAAAAATTGTCGAGCCGCTGGCCGTCCCGATCCTCTGGAACACTGACTTGACGCACGCCGCCTGAGCCGGATTGATTAGTCATGGTTTTGCTGGGTTTTCCTGTTAAACTGGATGTCGCAAGCTGGGTTTTGCCGTTTTCGGCTGCCCGGGTCATTTGACCCGATCACAGACTCTGTCGAATACGCTGAGCGGCCGCAAGGCCATATCTTAGCGATTTCAACAGCACTGCGGACGGTTTGACGGATTCAGGATGTCCTGAATCTGGAATTACGCCGACAAGACGAACAGTCTCACGTCGGAAGAACAATCAAGCGCTCCCGATGAAGATGTCACTCGTGAAATCGCGCGCCTGAGGATTTAAGCGGACTCTTTGCGAAATGCAGGAAACCGTTCTCAGGCAGCGCAGACGATACGGATTCAGCGGTTGAGCGCCCAGAGGAACATTACAATGAAGCGGATGCTGATTAACGCCACGCAGGCGGAAGAACTGCGCGTGGCCATCGTCGATGGACAGAATCTATACGATCTGGACATTGAACAACCATCAAAAGAACAGAAAAAATCCAATATCTACAAAGGCAAAATTACGCGTCTTGAGCCCTCGCTCGAGGCCGCCTTCGTTGAGTACGGTGGCGAGCGGCACGGCTTTCTCCCGCTAAAAGAAATTGGCCGCGAATACTTCCAATCCGGCACGGACCCGAATAAACACGGGCTCAAAGAGCTCCTCCGTGAAGGCCAGGAAGTTGTCGTCCAAGTTGATAAAGAAGAGCGCGGCAACAAAGGTGCCGCACTCACCACATTTATCTCGCTAGCCGGGCGTTACATGGTTTTGATGCCAAACTCGCCTACCGCAGGCGGCGTTTCCCGGCGGATTGAAGGCGAAGACCGTGCAGCGCTTAAAGATGCACTGGATAAGCTCGACATCCCGGAACAAATGGGCGTCATTATTCGCACCGCTGGCGTAGGCCGCGATGCCGACGAGCTGCAATGGGATTTGAATTATCTACTGCAGGTGTGGAAGTCGATTACAGATGCCGCACTATCTAAGCCCTCACCGTTTCTTATCTATCAGGAATCGCGCCTGATCGTGCGCGCGCTGCGCGACTATCTGCGGGCCGACATCGGCGAAATTCTGGTTGATCAACCCGACGTGTACCAGGAAGCACGTGAGTTTGTGCAGCAAGTGATGCCGCACAACCTGAAAAAGCTTAAGCAGTATCAAGACGATATCCCTCTGTTTAATCGTTTCCAGATTGAATCGCAAATTGAAGCAGCTTATGGCCGGCAAGTTCGCCTGCCGTCTGGCGGCTCAATTGTTGTTGACCAAACCGAGGCCTTGACCGCGGTCGATGTCAACTCAGCACGCGCTACCAAAGGTGGCGATATTGAAGAAACGGCATTACAGACAAACCTCGAAGCCGCCGATGAAGTGGCGCGGCAAATGCGCTTGCGCGATCTGGGCGGATTAGTCGTCATCGACTTTATTGACATGAGCTCGAACAAATCTCAGCGTCAGGTTGAAGATCGCCTGGCTCAGGCCCTGAAACATGATCGCGCGCGAATCCAGCTCGGCCGGATTTCGCGATTTGGTTTGCTCGAAATGTCACGTCAGCGGCTGCGCCCCAGTCTTGGCGAGTCGACCCAAATTATCTGCCCGCGCTGTGAAGGTCACGGTCGACTGCGCAGTATTGAGTCTTTGGCACTTTCGATCCTGCGCGTCGCAGAAGAACATGCGATGAAAGAAAACACCGCGCAAATCTTGATCCAGTCACCTCCGGATGTTGCCAACTATTTACAAAACGAGAAGCGTCACGCACTGGTCGAGATCGAAAAACGCCACGCGGCACCCATCGTCATTGTGGCCGACCCGCAGCTGGAGTCACCGCATTACAACGTCACCCGCCTGCGCGAAAATGAATTAGCGGAAGAAGGCAGCAAGCCAAGCTATCAGCGCATGACGCCAAAGAAGATTGAGACCATCGCGTTGAATCGCAGTAATCTCAATGTTCCGCCGCCAGCGGTCACCAAGATTCAACACGTACAGCCAGTGCCTGCGCGCGAACCGGAAACTGAAGCGGTCGCTGACACATTGATCCCCAACGCAGTCTCCGGTCGCGGCTTGAAGGGCTTGTTCAGTTGGTTTGGCGGACTCTTCGAAAAAGCAGAAACCATCGCCCCGGCCAAAAGTCGTCCAGCAGAACGCGAACGATCCAGTTCCCGTGATGCGCGACCGTCCCGTGGTGGTCGTGATCGCAAATCCTCCCGCGGACCACGTGATCAAAAGCCTGCCCGTCAAGAACGCAGCCTGGAAGAACAAAAGCGTCTGGACGAGCAACGCAAGATCCAGGAGCAGCGCCGCGCAGAGAAACAAGCGCGCCGTGAAGAGCATCTGAAGCGTCAGGCGGAAAAGCGCGAGCAACAAAAACAGCGCGAAAAAGCACGTCGCGAAGAAACTGAAAAATCACCTCAGGAAGCTGCTGACGATAACCTGCAAGCGTCGCCTTCTGGCGATTCCCAATCGGTCCCGAGCGCGCAGAAAGCTTCGCAACAAAGCCAGGTTCTTGAGTCTGCCGGTGAAACTGATAAGACCGAAAATGCAGGCGACAACGTCTCTGATTCAGGTAGCAAACGTCGTCGCGGACGCCGTGGCGGACGTCGTCGTAAGCGCAAGAATGATGGTACGCAGGCCCAAGGCACTGAGGATAGTTCGTCGAATGACAATAATGACGACGAATCTCAGGAAGATGCAGATCAAGCCCTTAGCCCGAGTCCGGTTCAAGGCAATCTGGGGCTGGCTGACTCCACCGACAAGCCTGCGGCCAAGCCGGAGCGCCAACGAGAGTTCAAGCGCGAGTCACAGAATGATTCAGCACGCTCGAACCCATCTGTCCCGGCGGACGCTAGGCCACAGCGCCCGGCAACTGCTGCTGAATCGGATTTTGCCGACCTGCTCCCGAAAGCGGCGGAAAAATCCGCGGTTAAGGTGGAACGCGCTGAGCAAACTCAAGCTCAGGAGAGCATGCCTGCGCCGGTTTCTATGCCCAAGCCTGAGTCGGATACCAAAACCCAGGAAGCCTCAGCAGCGCCGAAACGAGCGCCTGTAGGAACCCAATCGCCGATAGAACCATCACCGCGACAGGAGAATGCTCCGGTTGCAGCGTCACCGGTGCAACCTGTGGCTGCTCCGGCTGCTCCGGCTGCTCCGGCTGCTCCGGCTGCTCCGGCTGCTCCGGCTGCTCCG
>CBDUOG010000073.1:0-9094 GCA_965368785.1 uncultured Gammaproteobacteria bacterium
AATGACTGTCGCGATCTGGCGCTTATTGCCTGTCGTGAGCATTTAAACGTTCACCGCATCACCGAACTTCGCCCGGACACCTTGCATGATCTCGTCGAGCGCTGTGATGGATTCCGCCGACCCGAGTTAATTACACAGTTGGCAATTGTCTGCGAGGCCGATGCCCGTGGCCGCGAAGGGCTGCAAGACAAACCATACCCGCAATCCCGTTATCTAACCCAGGCGCATGCGGTGCTGCAAAATGTTCGCGCGCGCGATTTGGATTTGTCTGGAATCAGCGGAACACAAGTGGGTGTTGAGTTGCGCGCACAACGGATAAACGCGCTTAAGCGCTGGTTGTCGGACTAAACAACTGACCCACTAATTCATCGATTCGCCCGAGCCAGTCAGCCGCGAAGCGGCGCGCGCATAAAAACCCGGCGCCAATTCCCGCAACATTGGCCAGCACATCAGCCGCGCTGGCCTGTCGCCCTGAATTCATCGACCCCTGCAATAGCTCAACGCCTATGCCGAACAGACACAGGCCTAATACACAGCCTATTGAACTGAGCTTCCGGCGAAAAATGCTGAGCCCCAAGCCCGCGTGATAAACATAGCCAACAAAGTGCAGGACTTTATCGAAGTGCGGCAACGTAGATGGAATGTCTGGCGACTTCATTAACGATAACCACAAAGTTACAGCGAGCCCCGCACTCCAGGCAGAGATCCACAGTATCCGGAATCTCAAATCGCGCGCATGCTCAATCACAGGCGCCTGCTTAGTTCAGAGAATGCGAACACCGCATCCAAATCGATGTTCCGGGTAAAACCCATCACCTGAAAACGCTCACCCATCTCTCCGGGTAGTGTGAGTTTTTTTATTTCTTGTTTTCGCTGATAAGCCAGGGCCTTGTCTTCCAGTTTTTCGCTTGCCTCGATCTGCCCGGTTAATCCGTTGGCAATCAAGAAACTCGATTGCGAACAATAGCCGGCGAAGTCGAAAGCGGCATGGGTTCCGGCTTCGGCCAGCGCGGTGAAATCCACGAATGCAGTGAGGTCCTGTAAGCCCGGATACAGGAACGGGTCGCTATGCGCCCGGTGCCGATAATGGCAAACCAAGGTGCCATCGCTGCGCTGTGGTGAATAAAATTCACGGCGCACATAGCCATAATCGACAAAGATCATTGCGCCCTGCTCGATCAGCCCGCCAATTGCTTGAATCCAGTACGGCAGCTGCGGCAGCACTTCGGATCGATAATGATTCGGCAACGGCGCTCCGAGATAGCGCTCAATATGACGCACATTCGCGCGCAGCAGCGCATCGGCCGGCTGTTCGACACGAATGAATTGTCCTGCGGTATCCAGCGCGACATATTCTTCAAACACCTCGCCATCGCGTATTAAGAAGCGTGACGTGGGCAAAGCATCCAACACTTCATTAGCAAACAACACGCCGCGCCACGCTGCGTCGGGCGGCCCGTTAAGCCAATGGCAGCGTTGCGCAAGCTCAGAGGGCAATTGCTGTTCAATATGCTGGCGTTGACGCTCACGCAAATCGGCGCTTGGCTCCAGAATTAAATAACGCAACGGCACCGCATCGAGGCGTTGCAGAGCGCGCAGAACGTCAACGGCAAAGGCACCACTGCCACCACCGACCTCCATAAAGCACGCATCCGGCCCACAGGCACGCAGCGCCATGGACACCGACTCGGCCACGCAATTGGCAAACACCGAACCCAGCTCAGGCGAGGTGATGAAGTCCCCTTGCGCCCCGAACTTCAAAGAGCCGGCGCTGTAGTAGCCCAGGCCCGGCGCATACAAAGCCAACTCCATGAAGCGGGAGAACGGAATAGCGCCGCCGGCCTGCGCAATATGCTGGCGTATAAATTCGCTCAGTTTTTCGCTGTGCTTGGCCGCATCAGATTGCGGGACGGGCAGAGAGTTTGCCGACATCGTGGTTTCATCGCCTTAAAATTGATAGCCCGCCCAAACAGCTACACCGAGGCAAGCGGATTATTTTGTGGCAGGATACCTGACATTGAACTTCGGGTGATGAATGATGGCAAGCGCTAAGCGCCCTGTGGCTCTGATTACCGGATCGGCAAAGCGCATCGGTGCCCAGATTGCGCGAAAATTATGTGCCGGCGGCTTTGATCTGATTTTGCATGAGCGCACGTCGAGTGCTGATATGACTGCGCTGATCGAGGAGCTCACTCACTCAAACGAAGTCCAAATTGAATGTGTCCGTGGCGACTTAGATGATCGGGCGACCATCAATAATTTGGCTGCATGCGCCCAACAATCATTTGGTCGCCTGGATGCTCTGGTCAATAACGCCAGCAGCTTCTATCCGACAAAACTAGAGTCCAGTATCGATACGCACTGGGATGAACTGATGGGCGCCAATGCCCGCGCTCCGTATTTCTTAACGCAAGCCTGTGTCGAGTTGCTGCGGGAAAATCGAGGCTGCGTCGTTAATCTGGTCGACATCTACGCGCGCCGGCCGCTCATCAAGCACAGCATCTACTGCATGGCTAAAGCGGCTAACGCGATGATGGTCAAATCTCTGGCGCTCGAACTGGCACCCGATATACGCGTTAATGGTGTCGCACCGGGCGCCATCTTATGGCCCGATGCAGGTAAGCCGACCGCTCAGCAAGAAGCAATCATTGCGCAAACTGCATTGCAACGATGTGGTGAGCCCGATGATATTGCTGCTGCAGTTTTGTGGTTAATTCAGGACGCACGCTACCTGACCGGCCAGGTGATCAACGTTGATGGCGGTCGCCTGCTGCATCTATAGTGGAGCCATCCAATCCGTGGTGACACAGCTATGATCAAACGCACTGGCGTCGGCGCGCGCATGTCCGATGTGATTATTTACCAGAACACACTTTATGTGGTTGAAGTGCCCGAAAACCTCTCCGCGGATATGAAAGGTCAGGCAAAAGAGACTCTCGCGCTTCTGGAAAAAACTCTGACTACCCACGGCACACACAAATCCAACCTTTTGATGGTCACGATTTATCTGAAAGACTTAGCGGACCTCGCCGACTTCAATCAGATTTGGGATGCCTGGGTCAGTCCGGCACATACGCCGGTGCGTTGCTGCGTTCAAGCGCAATTGGCCAATCCGGGTTACCTGCTGGAGCTGCAGGTAACCGCGGCGGTATTGTGATGCAGCGGCGATTGTGATCCGCTGATCAGGCCTCTTTAGGCCGGAACGCAGACTGCATCATGTCGCTGTTAAATCCTTCCGGCGCCTGGCCATCGGCAGCAAAGCGATAAACCGCCGCCGCGTAAATGCCACTGAGCGCGGCATGGATTACCGATAGCAAAATAATTGCCAGGACAAACAGTGCACCGACCACAAACCCGAGGCTGGTTGCGGCCATAAATGCGGCAATGGTGGCGACGATCGCAATCAGAATCAGCAGGAAATGCATCAGGCCGAAAGCAACGCCCAGGCCGACATTGCCAATTATATTTTCGCCCCAGCTGCGTTTGAGCATGCGCGCGCTTTGTTTAACCGCATCAATCGGGCCCAGGTTCTGCGCAACAATCACCGGCACCACTAAGAAGCTGGCCACGGTCCAGGCCATTCCGATCATGCCGATGACAATGCGTCCGATCCAACCGGCGCGCTCTTCCATGGCTTTAAGAATCATCCCGACGATTGCTGCGATTGCTGCATAGCCCAGAATAGCGCCCTTGCGATCCCAGGCAATCCGTAGCCCGTCCTTTAAGCTTGGATCGCCGCCTTCCAGGCGGATCATCGCAGCACCGACCAGCGCGGTATTAAAGAAGAAAATGACAAAATACTGAGATAGATAGAACAGGAAAGCGAGCACGATATGGATGGGCCCGCCTTCCATTTCAAACAGGCCGAAGATCAATCCCGGCACAAAAAAACTGGCGGCAACAATAATCGCTGCAATCGATGAAAGCACAGGCAATAACAACAGCTCTTTATCCGCGCGTAACACCTCCGCGCTCGATTTAATCAGAGCCCAGCTCTGTGAGAACTTCTCAAACATACAATCCCCCTACTCATTCCATGTGCTGATTGGCGAAAACGGCCGATGACAACGAACCGATTATTTGAATTAAATCACAATTTCCAGGCCTGCGGTTCGAGTTGCGGCCGTTCGCGAAGCAAATGCCCGGACCAAAGCGCGGCCAGGCTGGCACCGCTCACGGGTTCGTTGAACTCAGGCTCCAAATCAACCAGAGGTTTGAGTACGAACGCGTGTTTCAGATCGGGTCGCGGAATACACAAGTTTCCTACCCCGCGAATAATCTGGTCGCCGAACAGAACCAGATCGATATCCAGGGTCCGGTTCGAAAATCGTGGCACATCGCGGCGTCGTCCATGCCGGTCTTCAAGCTCATGCAGCCACCGATCCAATTCGTGTGCGGTCAGATCAGTAGTAAAGACGGCGCCGGCATTGTAAAAATCGGGCCCGTCAAAGCCAACTGCAGGGCAGCGATAAACCGGCGAAAACCGGATGTCAGCAAAGTAGTTGCGTAGCTCTAAGCCGGCTGCTGTCAGATGTTTTTGTGCGTCAACGTTGCTGCCCAGGCTGAGCAGTGCCAAGGTCATAGCGCGCCGCCAACAAAGGCTGCCTTCTGCAGATCGGCGCCGCCGGGCTGCTGGAATACGCGCAAATCAAACACCGGCAATATCGCCAGCAAATGATCAAATATATCGGCCTGAATCGACTCGTATTCGGCCCAGACGGTAGTGCTGGTAAAGCCATAAAGCTCAATCGGCATTCCGGTGGGCCCCGGAGCGAGTTGCCGAACCATCAAACTCATCTCATTACTGATGCGCGGATGTTTACGTAAGTATGCTTCCAGATAGGCGCGCAGGCATCCTAAATTAGTCAGACGACGCTGATTGAGCGGATCATCGGCGGCAATACCCATCATGTCGTGCCACTGCGCAATTTCTATCTCTTTGCGTTCAAAGTGGCCTATCAATAATTCCATGCGCGAAAGCCGTTGACGATCGTCGGCATTCAGAAAGCGCACCGAGTTTTGATCGATCAGCAAAGCGCGCTTAATTCGACGGCCACCGGACTCACTCATTCCGCGCCAGTTTTTGTACGGCTCACTGATCAATTTGTAAGTCGGAACCATGCTGATGGTCTTATCGAAATTCTGCACCCGCACGGTATGCAAAGCGATATCGACCACATCGCCATCGACCCCGGCCGACGGCATTTCGATCCAGTCGCCGACCCGCAACAAATCGTTGGATGCAATTTGAATACTAGCGACCAAAGACAGAATCGTGTCTTTAAAGACCAACAACAAAATGGCACCCAGGGCGCCCAGCCCTGAAAGCAGAATCAGCGGCGAGCGGTCGATGACGATAGCGATGATCAGGATGATTGCAACCAGATACGCGATCATTTTCCCGAGCTGTATATAGCCTTTAATCGGCCGCCGCTTTGCGTCCTGACGGGCTTCGTACAAAACATTCAATGCGCTCAGAAAAGCACTCAATGAATGCGCTACGGTAAATGCGATGTAGGCCAGGGTGAGCTTTTCAACAAATAACAGGAATCCGCTGGTTAGCTGCGGAATCGCTTCGATGCCGAAATAAATGACCAACGCCGGAACGACGTGCGCAATGCGCGATATAACGCCCGGGCCAAGCAGGGCATCATCAATTTTGGTCGGCGTTATTTTGACCAGCTGATGGACTAATCGTTTCAACACCACCTGGGTAAACCAGTCAGCAATCACTGCAGCTAACACGACCGTTAACGCGGCGTACCACAGGTTTGAAAATAGCAACTCGATTAGTTGATCCAGCTCAGTAACAATACTCATGGGTAATTTCTATTGTCCTCGTTCCAACATGACGCCCACAGCTCTGGCGCCAGTTACCGCACCGGGCTTGCTCAGTTTTAGTTTGACCTGGGTCACCGCAAACTCGCCGAGAATAATTTCGCAGCAACGCTCCGCCAGAGTTTCCACCAAACCAAACTCAGACTCGCCAACAAATTTTATCAGGCGCTTACTCACTGCTTTGTAGTCGAGCGTGTCTTCTATATGATCGGTCGCCGCCGGCTTGCGATTATCAAAAGCCATCTCGATATCCAACACGATTTTTTGTCGAATCTTGCGCTCCCAATCATAGATACCAATGGTGGTTTCTATTTCCAGGGCCTCGATAAAAACGTAGTCCATTAATACTCCTTTATGGGCTCAAGGCTAGCCATATCCCAACGGGGCTTCGCCCAAATTTGCGCATCGGCGCGTTGACCGTCGGCGAGGCGTAAGGCTCCGGCAAAGGCGATCATCGCACCGTTATCGGTGCAGAACTCTAAACGCGGAAAGTTCAATTGTACGCCGCGTATTTTGCAGGTCTTGGCAAGTTCTTCACGCAGGCGCTTGTTCGCGCCGACACCGCCGGCAACGATTAATGTCCTGGTTTTAGTTTGTTGCAAGGCCCGCTCACATTTGATGGTCAGGGTTTGCGCCACGGCCAATTCAAAAGCGCGGGCAATATCGGCCTTGGTTTGCTCACTTTGGTCCGACTGCTGCCACGCCAGCAGTACCTGAGTTTTCAGCCCGGAAAAACTGAACTCTAAACCGGGCCGATCGGTCATCGGCCGGGAAAACTTAAAGACCCCATCGCGGCCGCTCAGGGCCAACTCAGCCAAAGCCGGACCACCCGGATAGGCCAGCCCCATCAGCTTGGCGGTTTTGTCGAAGGCCTCACCGGCGGCATCATCCAGGCTTTCACCCAGCAGCTCGTATTGGCCCAGAGCTTTGACCCAGACTAATTGGGTATGACCACCGGACACCAAAAGGCACACAAAAGGCGGCTTGGGCGCGTCGGGTTCCAATAAAGGGGAAAGAAGATGCCCCTCCATGTGGTGAACTGCTATCGCCGGTTTATCCAGAGCCCAGGCCAGCGCCCGACCCGTGGCCGCACCGACCAGCAATGCCCCGACCAAACCGGGACCCGCGGTATAGGCCACGCCATCCAAATCCTTAACCTGAAGGCCGGCCTCAGCCAGCACCTGATCCACCAAGGGCAGCAATTTGCGCACATGATCGCGGCTGGCCAGCTCCGGCACCACCCCGCCATAATCGGCGTGCAGGGCAATCTGGCTGTGCAGGGCATGCGCCAGCAGGCCGCGCTCGGTGTCATACACCGCAACGCCGGTCTCGTCACATGAGGTTTCCAGACCCAGAACACGCATGATTGGCCGCCCATCGATACGAAGATAATCTAATCATTTTAGGCCAGATTGACTTGCAAGGGCACCGCCTGTCGCATTATCATAGGCGGCTCGCCATTTCTCGGCGATATATTAGTTTCTGGAGATCACATGCCAAGCGTTAAAGTCCGCGAGAACGAGCCTTTTGAATTTGCGTTGCGTCGTTTCAAACGCACCTGCGAAAAAGCCGGAATTCTGGCCGAAACCCGCAAACGCGAGTTCTACGAAAAGCCGACTCAAGAGCGTAAGCGTAAAGCTGCCGCTGCGGTTAAGCGTCATCTGCGTCGCGTATCGCGTGACGTGACCAAACGCCAGCGCCTGTACTGAGCCGCTGCGTTTGTCTGATTGAAGCCGGCCGTGCGTAAGCGCCGCCGGCTTTTCTTGTTTCTGGCGTTCTGCTGATTCGCGCAAAAACCAAGCAATGGAGCTGATATGTCTCTTAAGACTTTGCTGACCGAAAATATGAAAGCTGCCATGAAGGGCGGCGAGAAAGACAAACTGGGCGTAATTCGCCTGATTCTGGCTGCAATCAAACAAAAAGAAGTCGACGAGCGTATTGAGCTCGACGATACCGCCGTACTGGCGACCATGGAAAAGATGCTCAAGCAGCGCAAAGACTCAGTAAGCCAGTTTGAAGCCGCCGGTCGCGAAGACCTGGCCGCGATTGAGCGCTTTGAGATCGGCATCATTCAAGGCTATCTGCCGGCACAATTGAGCGACGCTGAAGTGAACGCAGCCATTGACGCAGCCATCGCCGAAGCAAACGCCGGCAGCGGCCCGCAGGCCATGGGCAAAGTCATGGCGGTCCTTAAACCGATGCTGGCCGGTAAGGCCGATATGGGTAAAGTCTCGGGCTTATTAAAAGCAAAGCTCAGCAACTAAGCGTCGATATGAGCTAGCTGGCGTATTCCTACCTGCTAGCTCAAACTTAGACCATGGCCCGCATCCCCGACAGCTTCATTGATGATGTATTAGCGCGAACCGATATCGTCGAGCTGATCGGTGCGCGGGTGCAGCTGAAAAAAGCCGGGCGCGAGTACCACGCTAACTGCCCGTTTCATGACGAGCGCACACCCTCTTTCACGGTTAGCCCGAACAAGCAGTTCTATCACTGCTTTGGATGCGGCGCGCACGGGACAGCGATCGCGTTCTTAATGAACTACGACCGCCTGGAGTTTCTCGACGCGGTCGAAGAGCTAGCCAAGCGCGTTGGCATGGAAGTGCCCAAGGACACCCGGGTTCGCAACGAAGACAGTGGCAGCAAAGAGCTGTACTCGGCCCTGGATGCGGCTGCACATTATTTTCAGAAGCAATTACCCCAGCATCCGGCAGCGGTGACTTATCTGCAGCAGCGCGGCATCAGTACAGAGATTATCGAGCAGTTCGGTATCGGTTACGCGCCCAACCAGTGGGATGGCTTGAAAAATGCCTTAGCCACCGATGAGCGCCGAACCGATTTGCTCGAACGCGTGGGCATGATGTCCAAAAGCGATAACGGCCGGGTCTACGACAAGTTTCGACACCGGGTAATGTTCCCGATCCACGATAAACGCGGCCGCGTCATTGCGTTTGGTGGGCGGGTTATCGACAACGACGATAGCCCCAAGTATCTGAACTCACCGGAGACCCAGCTGTTTCATAAAGGCCGCGAGCTGTACGGTCTATGGCAGGTCAAATTAGCCCACAACAAGATCCCGCGTCTGGTCGTAGTGGAAGGCTATATCGACGTGGTGGCGCTGTTTCAATTCGGCGTCAATACCGCCGTGGCTACATTGGGCACCGCGACCACGCCGGAGCACGCTGAGATTTTATTCCGGCATGCCGAAGATGTTTATTTTTGCTTTGATGGCGACAACGCCGGACGCAAAGCGGCA
>CBDUOG010000074.1:0-9043 GCA_965368785.1 uncultured Gammaproteobacteria bacterium
AAAAAAATCCCCGCCGAAGCGGGGAATTGGGGGGAGAGAGTCGATCTTATTATTAACTCGCGTCTTCGCGGAATCGGCGCATGCGGATGGCCAGATAAATCATGCCGGCACCGGCGAGAATGCCCAGCCACATTCCCGGCATCAGGAAGGCTTCGTAAGTGCTCGAAAGGCTGGTGAGCTCAACGAGATCTTGTGGTCCATCAACATCCATGCCTTCTAGATCCATGCGGTAAAGCATGTCCATTCCCGGCACGGTGCCCAGCAGTAAGCGACTGACAACGTGTTGCCAGAACCATTCGGCGCTTAAATTGAACACCTGCATGATGTCGAACCACCAGACCAGGATGCCCGAGAAGATCGGCATCAGCACGGCCCACAGGAAGGGTTTGGTGCGCGCCCAGGCCGAGACCAACATCAACCAACCCACTGTCGGTAATGCCCAGCCGGCATAGACCGGGATGGAGGCTAGGATCAGGAAGTAGATATACAGCGGGCTGGCCGGGCCCCAGAGCATGGTGAATGGGTTGCCGCCGTGTAACACGATGAACCCGCTAACCAAAATAAAGAAACCTAAGCTGGTCAGAATCCCGGCGACCGCGGCAATTAGCGGGGCGACAACAACGGCGCTGGTCAGCTTGGATAGCACGGTGTCACGATCCGAGATCGGCAGGGACTTCCAGAACAGTACGCTGCGATCGCGTCGCTCGTCATACAAAGCGCCCAGGCTGTAGAAAAACACCACAAAAATCATCGCTATGTGTGGCCAGGTCGCCGCCATGATTAAGCTGAAATCCAATGCGGCACCCATTTCGGCGATCTCACTGGGACTCATTGCCTGGGTGAGTGCACCGAAGTCGATATTGTTCAGGCGAATGCCGGATTCTCGGCCCAGTACTTCGGCCGCAATCATTGCCATCAGGCACAACACGATGAATACGCCACCGGTAATCACCGGCGCCCACAAAAAGCCGCCTTTGTGTTCCCAGAACTCGCGTTTAATTAGCCATTTCATTGTGTTCATTGATAGGTTCCTTTCATTGTGGCGACAAACAAGTCGGCAATGCTGGGTGTGCGGACTTCGCCGAGCGCGCTCAGTTGCTCGCGGCTTGCGCCATCAAACAACATCAAATGTTTGCCAAACACCTTGTTTTCATCAATCGGTTTGAGTGCATGCGCCTGTTCGGTTTTATCGGCCGGCACCAGGACTTCGAAGAAACGGTCCGCGACCTGATCCATCGTGGCCGAAAGCACAATGTCACCCTCTCGAATAAACATCAGGTCGGTGAGGATGTGTTCGACTTCCTCGACTTGATGGGTCGTCACGATGATGGTCTTTTGCTCATCGAAGTAACGCTCCAGCAAATCACGATAAAACTGCTTGCGATACAAAATGTCTAAGCCTAGGGTCGGTTCATCCAGAACCAGCAGTTTCGCGTCAATCGCCATGACCAGGGCCAAATGCAATTGCACGATCATGCCCTTGGACATTTCCTTGACCTTTTGCGAAGGCTTGAGCTTGGTATGCGACAGGAATTCTTCGCATTTCTTGCGATTGAACTTCGGGTGCACGCCTTCGACAAAGTCGATGGCTTCGGACACTTTCATCCAGCGCGGTAGCACCGCAACATCGGCGATGAAGCACACTTCGTTCATCAGTTCGTCGCGTTGGGTGTGCGGGTCAAATCCAAGAACCTTCAGATCACCTTCAAAGGGAATCAGGCCTAGGATGGCCTTGAGCGCTGTGGTCTTGCCCGAGCCGTTCGGTCCGATCAATCCGAGAATGCGACCCGGTTCGATTTCGAACGAAACATTGTTAACAGCCGTCGTGTTTTTGTAGCGCTTAGTCAGGCCTGTGGCCTTAATCAGAGCGGTCATTTGCCGTTCCTCCCTTCATTTTTTGAATCCTTAATTAATTCCTGGATCGACAATCCGAGCCGTTCAATGCGTGCCAGAACCTGCGGCCACTCTTCCTTAAGAAAATGGTTCCGTTCGCTGGCGAGCAACTTATTGCGTGCACCTTCGATAACAAACATACCCAGTCCCCTACGTTTTTCGACGAGTTCTTCTTCTGCAAGCTCTTGATAGGCCCGCGAGACAGTAATTGGATTCAGCTGATATTCTGCGGCTACTTGCCGTACCGACGGAAGCGCATCTCCGGCGGTGAGTTCGCCATCGAGAACCATCGCGACAATTTTTTCTTTTAGCTGCCGGTAGATCGGCGCGCTATCGCTCCAGTTGACGCTCATGATGGGTTCCTCGCGCGGTAAGTACGACCGAATGAAAAGTAGGGCATGGCCATGTCGTGTGACGAACCCCGGCGGGCGGAGACTGCTGGCTTATCTTCGGAAGTTTCTGCTTCCAGTTCTTCGGCCACTTCGGTCAGCGCCTGACGCAAAATCACTTTGAATTCTTCATCGAATCTGGCGTTAGTTTCCCGCACCTGACTGGTTGTAAGTTGCTGGTCGCGCTCGTTCATGTGCTGAATGACCAAGTTTACCGATGCATCAATATTGCTGTGCTTCGGCGCAACCGGTAGCGGCTGGCTAAATGTGAACGCTAAAGCTACCGCACTCAGTGATGCAGTGATGGCGCTTAGCGTGTTTCGTGTCCGTTGGTACATACCGCCTCCGTGGGTGAGGTAATGGGTCGGTGTTGTAGGTAACTATAACACTAAAACAATGAAAGGCAAGTACCCATCATCTTTTTTTCACCCAACTGATGGCATAGTCGCGCTTAGCCTTACTAATTGGAGTCAAATAAATGCGGAAAATGCTTGTTATCCTATTGATTATGTTCGCATTTCCAAGTTTTGCGGGGGTTGCTGTGCTAAACCATGAGTATCGCTATCTGGCCAAGAAAGAGGCCGTCAATCTCGCTGAGGCCTATGCCGGGCAGGTGTTGTTGATCGTAAATACCGCGAGCAAATGCGGCTATACCCCTCAATATGAGGGTCTGGAAGCGCTGCATGCGCGGCTTTCAGACAAGGGGTTCGCGGTACTGGGCTTTCCCTCCAACGACTTTATGGGCCAGGAACCCGGCAGCGAAGAGCAGATTCAAGAGTTCTGCACCCTGACCTATGGCGTGAAGTTCCCGATGTTTGAAAAAGTGTCGGTCCGGGGCAAAGATACGACACCCTTGTATAAGGACTTGGCAGCGGCTACCGGTGAATCGCCGGCGTGGAATTTCCACAAGTACTTAATCAATCGTCAGGGCCAGGTGGTTGCGAGCTTCAATTCGAAAACTACGCCTGACGATAAAGCGCTTTTAGCGCAAATTGATGCATTGCTCGCCGAATAATAGGTAAATCACGATTCTGAGCTTCAGGCTCAGCCTCGCAATCACCAATATTCGAAATCAATGATTGATCGAAAACCCGCATCGCGAGAAAATGCCCGGATTCAGTTCCCACCGGAGTTACCCATGTTGTTGAAGTTTCGCGTTGCGTCGCTGGTTTTTGCCATTGCGATGATTTCTTCGGGCTGCGGAAATTCCGCAACCGCTAACGCCGAAGAAAAGAATGAAGCAGCGTCTGCAAATGCGCTTGGTGCGATGGGTGAGTACCCGGAAGTAGAGGGCCTTGAGTCGGATCAGGCGAAAGCCGGTTATATGATCGGCATGAATATCGCTGAAAGCTTGGTTGAACTCAAAGACGATATTGATCCGCAAGCGCTCGCTCAAGCGATACAAGATCGACTGAGCGATGCCGAGATGAAGATGAGCGATGAGCAGGCTCAGCAGGTTGCGTTGGCGCTGAATATGCGTCTGCAGGAAAAAGCGCAGGCTGAGCGGTTGGCGCAAGCGCAAAAAAATCTGGAAGAAGGCCAGGCATTTTTAGCAAAAAACGAAAAGGCCAAGTCGGTTATCACGACCGAAAGTGGCCTGCAGTACCGCGTTGAGCGAGCCGGTTCGGGTGCAAAGCCAACCGCCGCGAACGTGGTCAAGGTTCATTATCGCGGCACGCTGCTCGATGGCAGTGAGTTCGACAGTTCTTACCAGGGTGGTCAACCGATTGAGTTTCCGTTGGGTAACGTCATTCCGGGTTGGACCGAAGGCGTGAGCTTGATGCCGGTGGGCAGCAAGTACACATTCTGGATTCCGGCAGAGTTGGCGTACGGCGCGAATCCCGATCCCAACAGCCCCATTCAGCCAAACGCAACCTTGGTTTTTGAAGTCGAACTGCTCGAAATTGTTCGTTAGTCATTGCCCGGGGCGGCCGCACGGCCGTCCCGATTGCTGAATTCAGTCGTTCACCCATGTATCGTTGAGTTATGTCACCCGTGCCCGAAAACCCCAATACGCGTTCAACCGATCATCGGCTCGCCGAGCTGGAGTCGCGATTGGCGTTTCAGGAGCAAAGCCTGTTAGAGCTCAGCGATGCGTTAGCGGCTTCGCGGATTGAAACAGCGCGCAATCATGAATTGCTCAAACGGGCGATTGATGACTTAAAGCAACTGCGAGGTTTGTTGTATTCAGATCCGGGCAACGAACCGCCGCCACCGCATTACTAAGGTTAGTCCATGAGTTCATCGCTCAAAGACCAATTGATGGGTCTGGGTTTCAAACCGGTCGCTACCCCTAAACCGGCGCCGCGCAAATCACCGGCGCAGGCTAAACCGCAACACACGTCGACCAAGACCAAGTCCAAGCCCAGGGCGAAGGCGGATAGTTCTGAATTTGATCTGGGCAAAGCCTATGCCTTGCGACAGGCACAGGAAAAGCGCGAAAAAGCTGAGGCCGAGCGTCAACGCCAGGAGGAAGCGCGACAGCGTCGAGAGGCCAAGCTCGCCCTGGAGCAGCTGCTCAAGGACAAGGTACTTAATCAAGATGATGCGGCCGTGGTGCGCCATTTTAATTATGGCAACAAGATTCGCCGGATTTACGTCACTGAAGATCAGCTCAAAGCGCTTAATGCCGCCGAACTGGGTGTCGTGCAACTTAATGGTCGCTATTTATTGGTAAGCGCGGACACCCTGGCTCAGGCTGAGCGGGTAAGCCCGGCTCATGTTGCATTGAAGGTGACGCCCGGCGAACCCTCGGCCGACGATGAATACGCTGACCCTAAATACCAGGTGCCTGACGACCTGCAGTGGTAATTAGACTCACGCGGGCTCGATGAGAAAATCGGTGCGTGCTGATGCGCCGGATTCGCCGATGAGCCGTGCTAATACATCGATGGCGGGGCGCAACTGTTGATCAAGCTGCCACGGTGGATTGAACACGATACAGCCACTGCCATTGAGCCTTAGTGACGAATCGTCCGGACGAATGAGTAGCTCCACACGTAGCGCACCCTTGCACGGCAACTCACTAAGCTTGCGGTAAAACGCATGCAAGTCCCGGCCTTGCTTGATTGGATACCAGGCGACAATGATGCTTTGCGCAAAGCGCTGCAGAACTTCCTGAGTGGCCTGCAGCACCCGATCCAATTCCTCAAACTGGGCTTCGTACGGCGGATCGATTAGCACCAGTGCCCGGGTGATTTTTTCGTCGCCATGCCTGGGCGGCAGTAATGCACGCACCGACTGATAACCGTCCTGACAGAGAACCGTTACGCGTTTGTCGCGGCGAAAAAGCTGTCGCAATTGATCGGCTTGAGATTCAACGATGTCACACAGGCTCAAGTGATCCTGTCCGCGCAGAGCGTCGGCAATCAACAGTGGTGAGCCGGGGTAGTGTCGCAATTGGCCATCGGGATTATGCATAGCGACGGCCTGCAAATAACGGGTAAGCGCATCAGGCAGTCCGTGCATTCCCCAGATTTTACCGATGCCCGACGCATACTCGCCGGTCTTTTGGCTTTGCTCGCTGGCCAGATCGTACGCGCCTTGTCCTGCGTGCGTATCGAGCACCAGAAAACCGCCCGGCTTGAGTTGCAGTGAATCCATAATGGCCAGCAGGACCGTGTGCTTCAGTACATCTGCGTGATTGCCCGCATGAAAGACGTGTTGATAGTTCATCGGGCTATTCTAGGCCCAGCCGGGAGTTAGACCAAATGGAAAAGCATGCTGCGCAGGCTTTTGCTATCTTTAGCCCAGCACACAGAAGGAATCCCTGATGAAACGCTTAGCAAAGTGGCTTCTAGGCCTGATTATGGTGCCGGCATTCCTGCTGGTTTTGTTTGTCGCACATAGCCTGTACGCGGCCAAGCCGCTACATATCCGAATCTTCTATGAGCGCACGTTTTTGAGTTTTGCGTTGGATAGCCCGCAGTTGCTCTCGAGTCTAAGAATCCTGCCGTCATGGCTCGACTGGTACAGCGATGATCTGAACGATTACTCGTTGGCTAAAGCCGAAGAAGGCGAGCGTCTGTTGGTTGAAGGGCTGGATGGACTACATCAGTACGACCGTGAAGCGCTGGACGATAAGCTCAGTTACGACATCCTCGAGTTTTTCCTGAAGAACCAGGTCGATGGATTGGATTATCGATTCCACAATTTTCCGCTCAATCAATTATTCGGTATGCAAAGCAATTTGCCTACGTTTATGGTCACCCAACATCCGGTAGCTAGCGTCAAGGATGCTGAGAATTATAATTCGCGCCTTTCCCAGTTTCCGCGGGTCGTAAGAGAAAGCATGGAAGGCTTGGAAAAGCGGCAGAAGCTTGGAATTATTCCTCCGACCTTTGTCGTGGAAAAGGTGCTAGCGGAGATGCGTGATTTTGTAGCGAAACCGGCCAGCGAGAATATTCTTTATTCCTCGCTGGAGGAGAAGCTGGAGAAGGCCGCCGACAGTATTGATAGCGAATCGGCAGCAGAAATTCTGGATGTCACCAAAAGCAGAATCGAGGATGACGTATATCCGGCCTATGCAATTTGGATTAAGCACTACGAAGATTTGCTGCCATTAACGACAGGAAATAACGGCGCCTGGTCATTGCCTGATGGTGATGCTTATTATCGCTACGAGGTTCGAAACCACACGACGACTGATTTAACGCCCGACCAGGTGCATCAAATCGGCTTGGAAGAAGTCGCGCGGATCGAACAGCAGATGGACGCGATTCTTCGCGGTGATGGTTTACTTGAAGGCACAATCGGCGAGCGCGTCCAGATTATTTCCAAACGCCCGGATCAGCTTTATGCCGATAGCGACGAGGGCCGTGAACAGATATTAAAAGACTACCAGTCAATTCTTGATGAGATTGATAAGGGCATCGACGCGCAGTTTGATGTCCGGCCGAAAATTGGAATGAAGGTCGAGCGGATACCTGTGTTCAAAGAGAAGACCGCACCCGGGGCTTATTACCAAACGCCTGCTTTTGATGGTTCGCGGCCCGGTATTTTCTATATAAACTTGCGCAGTGTGTCGGAAAATCCCCGGTTTGCCATGCGCACTTTGGCCTACCACGAAGGCATTCCCGGACATCATTTCCAGTCCACGATCCAACAAGAACTGACCGGCGTGCCGATGTTCCGCAAGATGCTCGGTTTTACCGCGTTTTCTGAAGGCTGGGCCTTGTATTCCGAGCGGGTCGCAGCCGAGGCTGGCTTCCAACCGACACCACTGGATGATCTAGGTCGCTTGCAGGCCGAGATGTTCCGCGCGGTACGCTTGGTGGTCGACACCGGTTTGCACCACAAGCGCTGGAATCGGGAGCAGGCGATCGCCTACATGTTGGAGAAAACCGGCATGGGCGAAACCGATGTGACCGCTGAAATTGAGCGCTATATCGTCAATCCGGGACAGGCGCTGGCCTACAAGGTGGGTATGAATACGCTGCTCGAACTGCGCGCAAAGGCTCAGGTTGAACTGGGCAAAAAGTTCGATATCCGACGTTTCCACAACATGGTGCTGACCAGTGGTGATTTGCCCTTGAGTATTTTGCGCACTCAAGTGGATGATTGGATTGCTGCCGAGAAAATGCGAACGAATGGCTGAGGTTTTTCAGGTAAGCGGTGTCGATGTCCGGCCTTTTTTGCCGGATATCGCGCGTTTAAGAATTCGTGTCTTCGCTCAGTTTCCCTACCTGTATGAGGGTGAACAGGCTTACGAGGAAAAGTACCTCGATGTTTATGCCGGTTCGGCCCACAGCATGTTTGTCCTGGTAAAGGATCAGGGTCAAGTTGTCGGTGCCTCGACCGCGATCCCTTTGGCCGATGAATCTGCGGCAATTAAGAAGCCATTTTTACTCGCCGACATCGACCCGATTAATGTGATGTATTTTGGCGAATCGGTATTGCTACCCGAATACCGTGGGCGCGGCTTGGGCCATGAGTTTTTTGATCGACGCGAAGCACACGCTAAAGATTGCGGCAAAGTCATTTCAGCGTTTTGTGCGGTTCAGCGATCAGGCACCGACCCTCGAAAGCCGAAGGACTACCGGATGCTTGATGGCTTCTGGCTCAAACGCGGCTACCAGTCGCAACCGCATTTGCTGTGCCAATTGAGCTGGAAAGAGCCAGGGACCGATGGCGAAACGCCAAAAACACTGATGATGTGGACGCGACGCCTGCTCAGCTAAAATCGAAGTGAAAATTCATTTCTGATAGGTGCTCGCGCTCGGTGCTCAAATCAGCCTGAGTTAATGGATGCTCGTCGAGCCATCCCGGCGGCATCGATAATCGGATACTGCGTTCGCTGATGCTTAAGTTTATTGGCGGTAGTTTCTCGCCATCATGGCTGCGATGTAGCAGCACCGCGACGCGCAGCAATATGGCGATGCGTTTGCTCGACATTGCTAGTCGGTCCGGTAACGATAATAGTGAGCCTTGATGCAGGTTGCGTCGTTGATTACGGATCAGAGCCGATAGCACTAACTGCTCAGTGCGCGAAAAGCCGGCGATGTCTGAATTTTCGACAACATAAGCGCCGTGCAGATGATATTGGCTGTGGGCGATGGCCAGACCGATTTCGTGCAAGCGCGCAGCCCAGATCAGCGCGCTGCGATCTTCCTGAGTAAGTTGCCACTGAGTGTGCACTTGCTCAAACAGGTGCAGCGCGGTCCGCTCGACGCGTCCAGCCTGAGCGCGGTCAATCGCATAGCGTTGCATCAGTGCTTCCACCGAGGCATCGCGGGGGTCCTGGTCTGTTCGGCGGCCGACCA
>CBDUOG010000075.1:0-8963 GCA_965368785.1 uncultured Gammaproteobacteria bacterium
ATACCTTAAGTGAAATCGCAATGCAGGCAAAAGCCGATAGCGCCGCCAGTTTGGCCCAGGCAATGATCGCCATTCAACGCGCGAATCCCGAAGCGTTTATCCAGGAAAATATCAATCTGCTCAAACGCGGTGCCGTTTTACGTATTCCGGACCGCTCGGAGTTTATGAATATCAATCGTGCTGAGGCTGCATTGATGGCGCGACAACAAACCGATACATGGCGGGCTATGCGTGCACCGGTGGTACAACCGGTCGATAGCGTTGCCAGCACCCAAAGCGGCGCATCCACAACTGCCCGAACCGGCGCGCGTTTAGAAATCGTGCCGCCGCAAGCAGAAAACACACAAGCCACCAATATTCAATCCGGTGCCAGTGCCGGCGGTACGGGTCGGGATCTGCGCGCCGAAGCCAGCGAGTCGGAAGAAGACCGTATCCGTCGTGAAGCCGAACTCAAAGACGTACAGGCACGCCTGAGTGAGCAAGAGCAATTAGCCGAAAAGCAAAAAGAATTGCTTCAGTTACAAAATAGCCAGCTGAGCGATTTAGAGGGCGCGCTTGAAACTAACCGCACGCAGGAAACCGATACAGTCAGTGCTGGCGCCGATGCACCTGCACAACCGTGGTACATGAATTTGTACATTCAACTGGGCGGAGCTGCCCTGATACTGGGTGGATTGCTGGCCCTGTTGATGCGCCGTAAGTCGACACCTAAGCCGGTTGTGGCCAAAGCGCCGCGCGCGGCCATGTCGGATTTCGGTGGCTTCCCCGAAGATAAGCCTGCTGATTCGAAGCCGGTTGAATCGGTGCCTGAAGCGGACGAGCCCGAAGCCTACATCGAGCCGGAAATGCCGGAAATGCCAGAGCAGCTGGCCGATGATGAAGTACAGATAAGCTCGGATGCGCAGGTGAGTTTGCGTGAGCAGCTGCAAATGGAAGTGTATGCCGAGCCGGAAAATCTTGATGCGCATCTAAACCTGCTACGTCAGATTTATCAGGAAGGCGACAACGCCGAATTTGTGAACGCCGCGCAAGCCATGTACGAGCATGTCAATGATCCGGCCGCAGCGCAGTGGCGGGAAATCGTGGTCATGGGCATGGGTGTTGCGCCGGACAATCCGTTATTCAAGCAAATCGAATGGCAGGATTCGGCAGAGTTGGAACTCAGTGACAGCGATGCCCCGGTCGAAAGTCAGCGCGCTGACTTTAGTGATGCAGCCGATACTCAAGCTGCCGACGAGGAAATGGAAGCGATGCCCGATGACACCCGTATCGAATTGGCTAAGGCCTATATCGAGATCGGCGATCGGGACGGAGCCAAAGCCATTTTGCTTGAAGTGCTCAAAGACGGTACCGACCGGGCCAAGGCGCATGCCAACAGCTTGATGAAGGAAGTCGGCGGCGCCTGATCGCGCCGCTGTCGTTTCATTTAATGCGGTACGCGATGGGTATTGAGTACGAGGGCTCCGGCTTCCAGGGTTGGCAGCGCTTGACCCATGCACCCAGCGTGCAAGGCGTGGTGGAAGAGGCGCTGTCGTTTGTCGCCGATCACAACGTATTGGTGACTTGTTCGGGCCGTACCGATTCGGGTGTGCACGCCTTAGCTCAGGTCATCCACTTTGATGTTGATTCCAATCGCACCGAGTACTCGCTGCGGCAGGGCGCTAATTCGCGCCTTCCGGAAACGGTTTCTGCGCTGTGGTGCCAGCAAGTTCCGGATGAATTTAATGCACGCTTCAGTGCACGGGCCCGGCGCTATCGCTATCGCATTTTGAATCGACGCGTACGCCCGGCTTTTATGCATAACTATCTGAGTTGGGAGCGCGCGCCGCTGGATGCTGAAGCGATGCATCGCGGAGCGCAATTCCTGCTGGGCGAGCACGACTTCTCCAGCTTCCGTTCTTCCCAGTGTCAGGCTCATCATCCGCGACGTGAAGTGCAGGCGATTCGCGTGTGGCGAGAGGATGATGTCGTCACCATGGAAATACAGGCCAATGCCTTTTTGCATCATATGGTGCGCAATATTATCGGTAGTTTGGTTCCCATTGGCTTGGGCGAGCAGCCCGAGCGCTGGATGGGCGAAGTACTAGCCGCGCACGATCGGACTGCTGCGGGCCCCACGGCAGCGCCTGATGGCCTAATTTTTCTCGGGCCGCTATACCCAGCTGAATGGAAACTTCCTGAATTCGTCACCCTGAGTACACCCGATTGCGCCTAAAATAGGCGGATGCGAACTCGAGTTAAATTTTGCGGGATGACCCGCCCCGGCGATGTGCGTCTGGCCTGTGAATTGGGCATTGATGCGCTGGGCTTTGTTTTTGCCGAGCAAAGCCGCCGCTATGTCAGTGCTGATACCGCCGCCGAATTACGCCGTGCGGTCGGCCCATTTGTCCACGTGGTTGCGCTGTTTATGAATAATAAGCCGCGCGAGGTCGAGCACGTGCTGCGTGTGCTCAAGCCGCACATGCTGCAGTTTCACGGCGATGAGTCGGAATCCGAATGTAATCGTTACGGTGTGCCGTATATGAAATCACTGCCAATGGCCGAAGGCGTCGAAGCGGTTGAGCGCCTGGCGGCACAATTTCCCAGCGCCCAGTCGTTCTTGCTCGATTCCAATGCCAAAGGCCAAGCCGGCGGAACCGGCAAGTCGTTTGATTGGTCCAAATTGCCGCGTTTGCACCGGCCGTTTTTGCTTGCCGGCGGATTGACCGCGGAAAATGTCCGCGAGGCAATCCGGGTGGCTAATCCCATGGGCGTGGATGCCAGCAGCGGTATCGAACTGAGCCCGGGCATTAAAGACGGCGCCAAGATGCACAAGTTTATTTTTGAGGTTAGCCAAGCCCATGCCCAAGATTGAGGATTTTTATCAATTTCCGGATGCGCGCGGTTACTTCGGTCAATTCGGTGGCACCTTTGTTTCCGAAACCCTGATCCGGCCGCTAGCTGAGCTCGATGCGGCGTATGCGAAATTCAAAAACGACCCGCAGTTTATTGCTGAGCTCAGCGCTGATCTGAAGCATTACGTCGGTCGGCCCAGCCCAATTTATTTTGCCGAAGGCTTAAGTAAGTATGTGGGCGGCGCGAATATCCTGCTCAAGCGCGAGGATCTGAACCACACCGGCGCACACAAAATTAATAACACCGTGGGTCAGGCGCTGTTAGCCAAACGCATGGGTAAGACCCGGATCATCGCTGAAACCGGCGCGGGCCAACACGGCGTGGCATCGGCTACGGTAGCCGCACGCTTAGGCCTTGAATGCGTGGTGTACATGGGTGCCACCGACATTGAGCGGCAGGCACCCAATGTGTTCCGGATGAAATTACTGGGCGCCAAAGTCGTACCGGTCACCAGCGGTTCGCAGACGCTTAAAGATGCGCTCAACGAAGCGATGCGCGACTGGGTCAGCAATGTCGAAAATACGTTCTACATTATTGGTACCGTGGCTGGCCCACATCCGTACCCGATGATGGTGCGCGACTTCAACTCGGTCGTCGGCATCGAAGCGCGCGCGCAGATGATTGAAGACCACGGCGGCTTGCCCGATGCGATTGTCGCGTGTGTGGGTGGCGGCAGTAATGCCATTGGTTTATTTCACGCATTTCTCAATGATTCCAATGTCGCCATTTACGGCGCAGAAGCTGCAGGCGACGGTATTGAAACCGGGCGGCATGCAGCATCGCTTGCCGCGGGTCGGCCCGGCGTGTTGCATGGGAATCGAACGTATTTATTGTGCGACGACGATGGTCAGATTGTCGAAACCCATTCCATCTCCGCCGGCTTGGATTATCCGGGTGTTGGCCCGGAACACGCGTTTTTGAAAGACAGCGGCCGCGCAAATTACGCCGGTATCACTGACAGCGAAGCGATGGACGCGTTTCATCTGCTGTCGCGTTGTGAGGGTATTCTCGCCGCGCTCGAGTCCAGCCATGCGGTGGCGCAGGGCATCAAGATCGCTCGCGAATTAGGCAAAGGCAAAAACGTGCTGGTGAATTTATCCGGCCGCGGCGACAAAGATATTTTCACCATTGCCGCGCGCGAAGGAATTACATTGTGAGTTCACGTATCGCGGCGTGCTTTGCCCGGCTAAAGGCCGATCAGAAAAAAGCGCTGGTGCCGTTTGTGACGGCGGGTGATCCGGCCAATGTGTCGGTCAGCGATTTAATGCATGCTCTAGTCGCTGGCGGCGCCGACATCATTGAACTCGGTGTGCCGTTTTCGGACCCGATGGCCGATGGACCGGTGATCCAGCGCAGTTCGGAGCGCGCATTGGCACGCAAGGTGGGGTTAACCCATATTTTCGAACACGTTAAGACGTTTCGCAGCACCGACGCTACAACACCGGTGGTGCTGATGGGTTATTTGAACCCCATCGAAATTCGCGGCGTGCAGCGATTTGCCCAAGAAGCCAAAGCTGCCGGTGTTGATGCGGTGTTGCTGGTCGACTTACCCGCCGAGGAGGCGCACGACATCCGCAACGCGTTCGCCGCAGAGCAACTGGATTTGATCAGTTTGCTGTCGCCGACCACCAGCGATGCGCGCATCACGCACGCGCTGGCGCACTCAACCGGGTATATCTATTACGTGAGCTATGCCGGTGTCACCGGTGGCGCACAGTCACAGCAAAGTCCGATTAGCGAGCGGGTTCAGGCCCTTCGCGCACAGACGATGGTTCCCGTATTGGTGGGCTTTGGAATCAAGGACGCAGCGTCGGCAAAAGCCATGGGCGCGTGCAGCGATGGCATCATTGTCGGCAGCGCACTGGTTGAAAAGTTGGCAGACGCCGCTGATCCGTGCACAGTAGCCACAGAGTTTATGCGCGAGCTTCGCGCCGGATTGGATCAAGCTTAATCATGCGGGCAAATAAGTATTTAAGTGAGTCGGGCTTTTGTTCGCGGCGCGAAGGCGACCGCTTGATCAAAGAGCGCCGGGTCACCATCAATGGCGTGCCGGCACGGGTTGGCTCGGAAGTGGGCGAGGGCGATAAAGTGTGTGTCGATGGCAATGTCGTCTCGGCCCGTCGCGAAGCTCCCGGTAAGCGCCAGCACACGTATATAGCCTTGTACAAACCGGTCGGCGTCACCTGCACGACCGATTCAAGTATCAAAGATAATATCGTCGATTTTGTCGGCCACGAGCAGCGGATTTTTCCGATTGGCCGTTTGGATAGAGACTCCGAGGGTTTGATTCTACTGACCAGCAACGGCGATATCGTCAATGAAATTCTGCGCGCTGAAAACGCCAAAGAAAAAGAATATCTGGTCAACGTGAATCATCCGGTGACCGATGAATTTGTTCGGGGCATGGCCCGCGGCGTACAAATCCGCAGCGGCGTCACCAAGCCGTGCAAAGTGAGCAAGATTGGCCGTCACGGTTTTCGCATTGTATTGACCCAGGGGCTCAATCGACAGATTCGCTTGATGGCCGCCGAGTTTGGTTATCGGGTAAAAACCCTGCTGCGCGTGCGCATCGTCAATATTAAGCTCGGGCATCTTAAGCCCGGCCAATGGCGAAATTTAAACGATACCGAACTCAGCGGCTT
This sequence comes from uncultured Gammaproteobacteria bacterium, assembly GCA_965368785.1. GTDB lineage: Bacteria > Pseudomonadota > Gammaproteobacteria > Xanthomonadales > Xanthomonadaceae > Silanimonas. The sequence goes on from CBDUOG010000075.1 coordinate 5,538, forward strand.
GCTGCCGAATCGGGAGCGCTGGTAATGCGCGTTCCGGTGCTGACGTATCACGCCGGAATCATCAGCAGTGATGCGTACGCCGGCAATGATCATATTGCCTTGGCCGCCGATTTAGAACTTATCGATAGTCTGGGCTTTCGCATTGTTCCATTGCAGTGGGTGGTCGAGCAGTTGCTCGGCGAAGCCGATCGCGACCTGCGCCATTGTGTGGCCTTAAGCTGCGATGACGGAACCGATTTCGAAATTAAATCTTTGGAGTTTCCGCCGTTTGGAATACAGCCGGGTTTTTTGCCGATCTTGCGCGAGTTTCAGCAACATCGGCCGACTCAAACCGACGTGCATATGACCAGTTTCGTAATCGCCAGCGCGGTGGCGCGGGTTGAGCTCGATCAAAAGTGTCTGCAGGGCAAAGGCCAGATTGGCAGTGATTGGTGGAGCGATCCGTTAATCCGTAAAAATATCGGCATAGGTAATCACAGTTGGGACCATAATCACCCCGAGATAAGTAGTGAGGCACCCGATGGGATGTTGCGCGGCGATTTTTATCAGGTCAATAATCTAAGCCGTGCCGATTTTGAAATTGCCCAGGCGCAGCAGGAATTCGATGCGCAGTTGGGGCACGGTGCAGTGAGTCTGTTTGCCTACCCCTACGGTCAGGCCAATGACTATTTAGTCGGTGAGTATTTCCCGCAGTACGGTGCCCAGCTGGGAATCAAAGCGGCCTTCGTGGAAGGCGGTACGCCGGTATTGATGCAATCGAGTCGATGGGCATTGCCACGCTATATTTGCCAGAAGCATTGGGACAGTACTCAGGGCCTGCGCGCAATATTAGCTGAGTACATCGAGTAAGCGCTGTGTTTGCCGCACTCAAAAGAGGATTGCTGACCATCTTTATCGCCGCATTGGTTGTTTACTCCGCGGTTGTTGCCATGGCGTATTTTAATCAGCGCAATATGCTGTATTTTCCGGTACGCCATGCGGCTGTTCCGGGCAATCAATCACTGGAGCGCGAGGATGGAGTCAGCGTAAAAGTTAACGCGCTGGTCCGCCCCGGCACGCAAGCATTAATTTACTTTGGCGGTAACGGCGAAGACGTCTCGTACAATTTGCAACCACTGTCCGACACGTTTGCCTGCCACAGTATTTATCTGATGCACTATCGCGGTTACGGCGGCAGCGGCGGGCGTCCGAATGAAGCAGACATCCAGTCCGACGCCCTGGCATTGTTTGATCAGATCAAAGCGAAACATCCCAGCATCACGCTGATCGGCCGCAGCCTGGGCAGTGGTGTGGCCACGTATGTTGCCAGTCAACGCCCGGTTCAGCGCCTGGTGTTGGTTACCCCGTTCGATAGCATCGTGCGCCTCGGTCAGCGGCATTACCCCTATCTGCCCGTAGATTGGCTCAGCCGCGAGCGTTACGAGTCGTGGCGCTATGCGCCCGACATTACGGCGCCAACCTTGGTGTTGATTGCCGGGAATGATCGAATCGTGCCGCGTGTGCACAGCGAGGCGCTGATCCAATCATTTGCAACGGGCACGGTTGAGCATATCGTGCTGGACGGTGTGGGGCATAACTCGATTTCGGCCAATCCGCAGTACTACGCCTTGCTCGCTAAGCCGCATTCCGACTGAGCTGCAAACGAGCGACAGTATTGAGCCTGTTGCACCGTTCGACCCATGGTACTTGCGATGCACGGCTAATTGCGCTGAACTAAGGGTCAGGAAGCACAGTGCATGGATCGACAGATCGAAACATGGCAATTACTCACAAAATTTATCCTGACAAGCGACTGGTGGTGAGCACATGGTCTGGCGCCTTTAACGATGACGTCATTTTGCCGCCGTATGTAGCGCTGTATCAAAACCCTTTATGGCAACCCGGATTCGATGAAATTGTCGACATGCGCGGCGTCGATGTACGCAAGGTGACCAGCGCGGGCTTACGTAATTTTATTAATGCACTTGGCCAGTACTACACCCATTCCTTTCGCACCGCGATTGTTGCGCCGGCGGACTTACCCTACGGTCTGGCTCGCGTGTATCAGGTGTTTTCGGCCGAGTCGCCGGAAGAAGTGATGGTGTTCCGCAGTATTACCAAGGCCGTGAATTGGTTGGGATTGGACCCGGAAGGCATGAACCTGGATGGCGACGAAGATGAAAGTGCGGCATAGGCGTAGTATGGTTTAAGAGACACTCAAAATCCGATGCTCTTAAGTTAACCGTTTAGCAGCAGGGACGCCTATTAGTTATATGGCAATTCAGCACACAATCTATCCAGAGCAAAAACTGGTGCTCAGCACCTGGCGTGGGGCGATTACCGACGATTCCATGCTGCCGCCGTACCGCGCTCTGTACTCAAGTCCCGAATGGCAACCCGGCCTTAGCGAGCTTTTAATCGATTGCGGCACCGACGTGCGCGGCGTGTCGGTATTCGGCCTGCGCCGGTTTTTACGCACCATGTCGGGCTTTTATACGGCGCCTTTTCAACTGATCATTGTGACTCCGGCCGACCTGCATTACGGTTTGGCTCGTATGTACCAGGTGTTTGCGGGCGACGGGCCGCCGCAGGTTAGGGTCACGCGAAAACTCAGTGAAGCGCTACATTGGCTATCGATTGACCCAACTGACATAGATTTACCGTTATACGCACAAAATACTGCGGCCTAGTTCACCTTATTTTTCTCTGTGACTTTAGTTTACTTGCGTTAATTCCATGGAACGGGTCTTATGCCCGAGAACGAAAAGGATATCCCCACACAATGCCGGTTCAATTTACGTTTTTTAAAGATAAAAACTATGTACTCGCCGAGCTGACTGGCACCCTCATTGACGAGGAACTGCTCGATACCTACGAAACCCTCTATCAACACGCCGATTGGCGGCTTGGCATGAATGAGCTGGTCGACATGCGTGCAGCCGATATGCGCCGGATAACCGCTGCCGGCTTGCGCAAGCTGATGCATCTGACTGAGCGCTACGCCACCGAGAAATTCCGCACCGCCATTGTGGCCACCGATGATCTGCCCTATGGATTAGCACGCATCTATCAGGTGATCAGCGAATCTTCACCCGAAGAGGTGTCGGTATTTCGCAACATGTCACAGGCGCGCTATTGGTTGGGCTTGGGGCGGGAGCAGGACCTGGAGCAGGATAGCGAGCAAGCTGCCGAAAAAACTGAGTCGCAAAATAACGTCATTCAGTCCTTTCAGGCCTGCTTCGCTTGATCAAGCACCCGGGCTAAGTGCCGGTCGTGCAGACCGGCCAGCAGTATTTGTGCGCTAATCGCGCCAAGCATGGCCAGGAACATATCCCATTGCGTATCCCAGATATCACCCTGGGTGGCCAAAAAGGCATCGGCGTCACCGCCCCACACCAGCGCTGCCCACCATTCGATCATTTCAAAAAACGCACTGAATGCCAGCGG
>CBDUOG010000076.1:0-8840 GCA_965368785.1 uncultured Gammaproteobacteria bacterium
GCTTTGCGCCAAAGGTCTGGGCTTGCGCGGAAAAGCTCATGGTCAGCAGGGTTTTTCCAGCCGATTCAGACAGGGACAATCGCGAGAGGTAAACACAGCCGTGACTTTGTGCCTGTGCGCAGTAGTATTGATTCTCCACGGCTTCCGTAATCCACATGGTTTCCGTTTCTTCTTTGCCAAACATCTTGCGTGTCTCTTTCCACTTAAAACCGACGAAGCCGTTTGCCGGCTTTTCTAATACTTCAATGGCAAGAATGCTGTAGATCATCGACTCGCACGATTCAATATCGGTAATCGCGCGCCAAACAGCTTCTTTGGGCTTGGATATTTCTATGCTGGTGGCTAGCTGCATGGTAATCACTCCGCTCGGTATCAGGGCAAGGATATCGAGAGCGAGGCGTTAATGCATTAATTAGTCCCCTTCGTCCTCATTCATTGGACCTAGGGTTTCAAGGCACGAGTTGCACATGGTATGCGTGAGCCATGGGAGCTGTGCTTGTGAGAATAAGTCCAGCATGCCTACTGCAACGTCAATTTCTAACCAGGTGTTGGTGGTCACTTCAATTTTATTGCACCAGCTGCACATTCGAAGTAACGGGGACGCATCAGCAAGTTCAGTGGCGCAGGCTAATTGTGGGGCTGACTCCACACGGATAGTTTTGCATTGGTACTCAATTTCACCATTGCCCAGTGGTATAACCTTCATCTCCATGTAACGCCTCATTCCGGGAGCGTCACATCTGAATGGAACGGTTAGCTCTGTATTGCTAAGTCGTACTTTTTTAAGGATCGACTTGTGTAAATGCTTTGTTTCGGCATCAGAGATAAAATCCCAGATTGACCTGTTTGCGATCTGCTTGCCGAGAATAGTCAGGCTGCTGTTTTGTTCTGCAAAAACATCCCAGTCCGCGTTAAATGCGATCAGAAAATCATCGGCGCTCAGGCGATAAACGACTGTGATGAGGGAGTGCGGCATTCAGCTACTTTCTCAAACACCATACGCGCAGGCAACACAAAACGCCGGGGCTCTGAAATCGTTTATTTAAAGTCATATGTTTAGCCCCGGAAGGTGGGTGAAATTGCACCGGACGCGCAGTGCAAATCATAAGCGTTTAGCTGCAGGCCTGTCACTGAATGATTTGCGATGCGTCAGTTTTGATGCATTGACGCTATTGAGCGCCTGTCTCAATGACAAAGGATGCCCGGATTTGCCCGGGTGCAGAAATACGAGCAATGGGTCCGTTACACGACACACTGTTCGAGCCCGGTGAGTTCGGTTTGCACGTATAGCGAATTTCATCAAGGCCCGCAGTCCCAATACCAAAGCCGTAGTCTGCCCAGGCCAAGCTTTGCCAGTCGCTGAGCAGCATGCTTTGCGGAGGGCGAACGGCGCGCATTTCAATACTGCGCGCGCGCCACTGGCAGTGACCGGCTAAGTACTTGTCGAGATAGAACTCGGCAACAAACTGCTCGGTGCCCTTTGGGAACACAAGTTGATTGGTATGCATTCGTACCACGTCACCACCTAGAAACGGGCGTTGCTCGCTGCAATCCGGGTGTTGGGTAATAAAAACGATTCTAAATTGGATTTCAAGCGCCGCGTCTTTGTGGCCATGAAGGGTAAATTTGTCCCGGGCTGAAGGGTTCAATTCTGGTGGCGAGGCGTTGATTGTCGTGCAGCCGGTCATTGACGCGAGCATCATGGCCATGAATAGCGCGGTCAGTTTCATCTCGTGCCTGGTAGCCATGGTGACGATCGCCTCAATAAGTGGCAGTAAAAAGCAGAGCGCGTAGCGAGCGGCGCGCTTTTGATGTCCGAGTGCAAGTAACTGTTGGGTGATTACTCATTCATATAACCATGTCAGTCGCACACTATAGACAGTCGCGTGCTGGTTTCGGTTTTCAGGTAAAGCCCCGTAATTGCTGTTGACGACGCGCTGTACATCGCCGGTGAGGAAGAGGTCATCGCGTAGTCGATAGCGAAGAAACAGTTCATATTGATCCGTGTCGTCCAGCGCTATTGACGGCTCCTGCGAGGAAAGAAAAGCACGGCCGACTGCCGCTCCAACCGTGTAAGGGCCATGCTGATAACGGTACGCCGTACTCGCAAAACCAACAGCCTGACTGACATTCGGATTAGCCACCCCTAAACGGATGTTGGTGGAATGCCGACCCTGCGTATATCCGGCCAGCATGTACACGCCATAGTTAGCTTTGTTGTCGCCCGTCATATCCAGACTCTGGTGGTCTGCCGTATTTAGCCAGGCTCCGGCACGAAGCAACCAGTTTTTTGCCTCCCAACTGGCCGATGCAATCGCAAATGCACCCTCTTGGTCATCCACTGATAGCAGCTGCGAATAGGAACGCTCCGGGTTGTCGGCCAGGCCATTGGAGCTGGCCAGTGCGGCGCGCAACACCACATCATCAGACACGCCCGCCTCATAGACGACGCCAAGGGTATAGTCCGGAAAAGCGATGGTCGGGTTTCCAACGAAAAACGCACCGAGGAATTGGGTGGTTTCATCGCTGGCAATGCGGCTTTGCTCGAAAAACCCGGAAACATCGAGCAAGCCTGCGGCCAGCGTCCGATCGCCGCCAAAAGAGTGTGTGTAGTAGAGCTCGGAAAGCTGGACCCGGCCCGTGTTGTCCTCATCAAGCGCGGACCCTGCATCGGCATTTGCCTCAGGAAGTATTGCGGACACTCCGTTCAGCCCCGGTGTGCTGCTCGCCTCGATGTGCGCCTGCCATTTGCCAGAACCGAATTGCCGCTGAAAAATCAGATCGGCCGAGCCTGCAGTCTCATCTTCAATATGTGATTCATTGGTTGCCTGGTGAATAATCACGACGTTGCCCGCCACCTCCCATGGGGAAGATTCGGCAAGCGATTCTCCGGACAGGCCAACGACGAACAGGGCCAGAATACTGTTCACCAAAAGTGAGTTGGAATGATTATTTTTTGACATCAATAACACCTAAGGCTTGATTCAGTGGCAACCGGCCGCGATGTCCGGATCATATCGAGCTTTCTCGCGATTGTCCGCTGGGGTGAATTGTTAGGCCCTTAGTCGGCCACTGCCTTATAGATGCCGGGAGAATAGCGCTCCATGAGTGATTGCGGGAACGCTGGTGCTGTAAAGCCATGCTGAGCGTACAGCCCATGTGCGTCTGCCGTGGCTAGAGAGAACCGCCGTAGGCCCTGCAGCTCTGGATGGGCAAGCACCGCCGACATTACGGCCTTGCTGTAGCCTTTGCCACGGTGGTCGGGGAGAACAAAGACATCGACCAGGTTGGCAAAGGTCGCAAAATCGGAGACGACACGAGCAAAGGCGACCTGCGAGCTGTTGAGGTACCCGCCAAAGCATAGCGAGTGCTCAATGGACTTGCGCACCAAGTGAAACGGAATGCCCTTGGCCCAGTACGTGTGCTGCGAAAGAAATGAGTGGATTAGCGGAACATCCAGCTCTGCTTTGTCTGTCGAAATGCGGAGATCTGTCATATCTAGCTAACTCCGCCATAAAAGGCGCGCAACTTGTTGCGAGTGCAGCGCTGAAAGCGCGAATCTGATGGCATGGTTATCGCTTGAACTCCCTAATTTGAATGTGGTTCCCCTCTGGATCTGAAATATTGCAGACTTTAAATACAGGGTTTGACCACTCACCATCTAGCGCTTTGCCACCCAGTTTCTCAACTCGACCTCTTGCCTCTTCGAGGCTTTCTACGGTGAGGAATACTTTTACTGTATTAATGTTTTTCTCTGGCATTTCAAATGGAGGAACGTGTACAACGATACTAAGCTCGCGAGTTCCGATACTAATGAAATCATCTGTTTCGCGTGACTGAACCATGCCGAACATCTCGATGTAAAACCGAGATAGAACTTTGATGTTTCTAGAGTAAACAATAACACCAAATTTTTGAGGTCCACTCATATTTCGTTTTCCGTTGAGCTATAACGCTTGATTCAGTGGCAACCGGCCGCGATGTCCGGATCATATCGAGCTTTTTCGCGATTGTCCGATGGGGTGAATGGTTAGGCCGGCTTTAGCCGATGCTGAGTACTCACCAACCATTGATGGTTCTAAAACAGCTGGAGGGGAAAAGTTCAGTGGCATAGCGCGCCTAACGCCACATTGAGCGGCCGATGGCCGATATCGTCTCAGAAAACATCGAAGCCTGTCCCATCGGTCCGCTCTAATGCGTAGTTAGATACCAACCAACCTACAGATGCCGCGCCCGCGACCGGTCTCTACGGGAGAGGACGTGAGTTCACACTCAAACGTTGCCACCTCGGGTGGAACACCAAGGCCGCGACCAACCCAACCTACTGTAGCCGTACCCTCCTGACCAATGCAGATGCCCCACCGATTGCTAGGGTCGCCCATAAAGGCCCAGAAGCGGAACTCGGTTCTGCGCGGGATGCGGAATCGGCCGTCGTCGTCAGTCACCGCGACGTCTTGGGAGAGTAAGCAGCCTTCGCTCGGCACAATTCGATGATACGAGATTGTGGCTCCAGCGACTGGAAGCGAGTCTCGAACGAGACGGCCTTCTACTTCAGGCACAACCAAGACGTGCCGAGGAGAAGGAATCGCGACGCAGCCGGAGAGCGCAACAACGCTGACGAGCAGGACTAAACGCGCGATAGAGTTCATATTGGCATCTAACAACCAAAATAAGGGGCCGACGCGCCCGATGTAAAACTTGAATGCAGTGTTTGCACGGAGGTCCCGCTTGATTGCGTAGTTAGGCGGCTGCTAGCTTAAGTTTGCCGACGCTTTGCAAATTGACACTTTTACGAGCGAGCCAAAGATCGTGATGATCTTGCATGGCGAGCCAACTTTCAGGCGTCCGACCGATTGCTTTAGAAAGGCGAAGGGCCATCTCGGGCGTAACTCGACTCGTGCACTTAAGAATGCGACTGAGCGTGGACGCGGCAACGTCGAGCTTTACCGCAAGCTCGCGACCGCTGATGCCATTAGGCTCCAAGTAGATTTCAGTGATGAATTCACCCGGATGTGGAGGGTTGTACATAGCCATTAGTGATAATCCTCATAGTCGAGTATGAATACGTTGCCGTCTTTGAACTCAAAAGTTAAACGCCAGTTCCCATTAACCGAGATAGCCCAACGACCTTTCATTTCGCCTTTGAGCGGATGGAGCCTGAAGCCAGGGATATCCATGTCGTCAATCGTCATCGCGGTGTTGAGCGCAGCTAGCTGCATTCGAAGCCGGGATTTATGTGCTGCCAAGACACCGGAAGCGTTTCCAGTCTCAAACAGTTTGCGTAGGCCTTTGTGCCGGAAAGACATAATCATGGCTTACAATACCATGTTGCGCAACACGCTACAATACCCAGCAAGAACTGACCTCAAGAGCCACCTAACGCTTGAAATAAACGGCAACCGGCCGCGATGTTCGGATCATATCGAGTAATTCCCTCGGGTGTCTGCTTGGATGATTGGTTAGGCGGCACCTAGCGCTGCTCGTGATGCACCGACTGACACTGGACTGCATTGTCTTGATAGGCCCGGAGCGCACGTGTGGCCTCGGGCTGACCCTGGGAAGCGGACTTGCGCAGCCACTCAAGAGCTAGCTTGCGCTCAGCGCAGGACGAGGACTCACTAAGAAAGGACCATTCGTTGTATTGAGCAATGGGGTGGCCGAGCACAGCTGCCCTATGCGACCACTGCCGGTGGAGTGCGGGCAGGTCGGCAGAGTCGTAATGAAGCCCGATGCGAAAGGCTGACTCCGCATCGCCTTGCTCGGCGAGACGCGTCAGGCGGGCGAGCTGCTCATTTTCTAGCAGCCAGCCGCAACAGACGCAAACGGGCTCGTCGAGGATGAGGTCGGGCACCTCCGGAGGAGGAGGAATTGCGCTGCGGTGAGACGCACACCCGGCGAGCAAGAGCATCGCCGCTATAGCTTCGAATCGCATCGGTGCTCCAGTGCCGCTTAACGTTGCCCACACAGGCGAGCTGCGCAGCAGCGAGTCCAGCGCACAAAGTGCGCGATGTGCTGGGCCTGGTTATGTGTTTTATGCATGATATAAAGTGAAAATGCCTATGCCGATAAAACCAACACCTGCGATGTAGTGCAGGTATTTGGTATTAATGTACTCTGAAAGAAGGCTGCCTGCGAGAACGCCAATTGCTGATGCAACTATTAGCGCAGCGGAAGCAGCAAGAAAAACTGTATATTTGCTGACTTCCTTGTCGGCGGCAAAGAGCATTGTAGCCAATTGAGTTTTATCGCCGAGTTCGGCAATAAACACAGAAGCAAATATTGTTACGAAAATTTTCCAATCCATCACACTTTACTCATAAGACACATAACGCTTGAAATAACCGGCGGACAAACCGAGTAGCGGTTTGGACGTCCGGCGCACGCAGTGCGCGCAGTTGATTGGTTTGTTAGAGCGCATATGCGTGCTTTAGCTCCGGAACAATAAAGTAAGCCAATAATAAGGCTACTGGGAAGAACAGTCCTAGAAAGATGTTGATGCCAGAAATAATAGAAATGGCAAATGTCTTCGTCTCATACGGGCGAGTGCCACGCCAAAAATAGCTGACAGCAAGTGCTGAAACTAGCACCAACGAATAAATAATGATTGGATAGTTTGGTGCTTGAAGCGCTATGCCTTGACTAAATGCGGGGGCGTCGCCTCCATGTCTTGCGATGTAATCGGAAGGAAAAAGCTCAAGCACCTTTTCTGTGACAAAAGCACCAATGAAGAGCGAGCCTAAGCTCACAAGGTATATCCATATGGTTGCGATAGTCCGTATGTTCATGCGCTCTAACGTTTGAATTAAACGGCGCCGCGGTTTTTGCGGCGTCCGAGCAGGGCGTTTTTCAGCCCTGCGTTTTTGAATGACTTGTTATATGGCATTATTTCTCCATGAGGTCGATAATTCTACCGCTCTCAAGTTTTACCGGCCCATAATATTTTTCTGGCTGTGATAAGTAATCCTTCATTTGTTTATCACATGCCTCGATATGGCCTTCTAGAACATTGATATCATTTGTTTCTAGAAATTCGCCCTCATCTACAATTTCTAGGTCCTCAAAAAGATCTATATTCTTTCGCAGAAAATCAATAAGTAAAACGTGTATTTCAATAGGCGCGAATTGTGTTTTTACATATTCCTGGATATATAAGTCTCGATCAAATTCGAGTCTAAATGGATCACTGGCTTCATGGGGTAGAATTTCTAGGCCCTTAACTGGACCGGTATAATCCCAATCCTCTTCATCTTTTACTCTTTGCAAAGTAACTTCAGTTTCCTGTATTTCAGAATATGGCCATTCCATTTCTGATGCGAAGGCTCTAGATGAGGCCATTAGTTTTTCGTAGGCGTCTTCGTCTTTTAATTTACCTTCAAAATGTATAGTGACTCCCACGATTTCTCCTATGACATATAACGCTTGAAATAACCGGCGGACAAACCGAGTAGCGGTTTGGACGTCCGGCGCACGCAGTGCGCGCAGTTGATTGGTTTGTTAGAGCGCATATGCGTGCTTTAGCTCCGGAACAATAAAGTAAGCCAATAATAAGGCTACTGGGAAGAACAGTCCTAGAAAGATGTTGATGCCAGAAATAATAGAAATGGCAAATGTCTTCGTCTCATACGGGCGAGTGCCACGCCAAAAATAGCTGACAGCAAGTGCTGAAACTAGCACCAACGAATAAATAATGATTGGATAGTTTGGTGCTTGAAGCGCTATGCCTTGACTAAATGCGGGGGCGTCGCCTCCATGTCTTGCGATGTAATCGGAAGGAAAAAGCTCAAGCACCTTTTCTGTGACAAAAGCACCAATGAAGAGCGAGCCTAAGCTCACAAGGTATATCCATATGGTTGCGATAGTCCGTATGTTCATGCGCTCTAACGCTTGAAATAACCGGCGGACAAACCGTGTAGCGGTTTGGATGTCCGGCGCACGCAGTGCGCGCAGTTGATTGAATTGTTAGGGCGCAATTGCGAGCACCCAAGGCAACTCAGTATAGAACTCAAAACTTACACCGCCATCCATATGGAATTCCTCATGTGTAATCGGTGATGGTTTATCGAAACGGAACTCAAAAGTGCTTGTTCCTAAGCGTGAATACTTTTCATGTATTGGAGCGATGCCGAAAAAATTATATTCGCCGCCATATAAATGTGTGCCTTCTTTGATTTTGTGAACCTCGTAAGTTTCCGATGGTAGCTCTGGATCAATTCCAGCCGCTTTAAAAAACGATAATACTTCGTTGGGAAGTGCGCTTGTGCCTAATGCTCGGAAATTTTCACAGTAGGCACATGAACAAACTTCGCGATCTGCAGCCTCAATCGCAATGTACGTTTGACGCGTTCGCTCAATATCGACCTCGATTTGTATGTCGCGAAATACGATGGTTTGCATTTTTGCGCCCTAACGATTGAGTTGAGCGGCGCGCGCGCCGCCACATGAGCTTGGCACTTTATTTTGCACGCGTCCGCTCCAACGATTTGTTAGAGGGCACGCCCGGATCGAAGTGGGCGTAAAGCGGCGGCTTACACATGGAAGTGCCGCCAACTAAGAACACTCGTCCGTCGGTGCTTTCCCACCCTAGGATCATCAGCCCAGAGCCAAGCTCGCGCTGGGCGGGGCCAAGGAGTTCAACTATCTCCCACATCGTCATTTCAAGGTGAACGGCCTCGAACTTTGCCGGGGCCAGACGACTAGCCTGAGGCGAAATGATTTCGGAGTGATTGTGCGAATCGCACGATGACGCCGGTTGCGCGGGAATGGCTACGAAAAGGTCTGCCAGTGCGAAGAGGAATAGACGAACCACAGCGTGCCCTCTAACGATTGAGTTAACGGGCTCG
>CBDUOG010000077.1:0-8290 GCA_965368785.1 uncultured Gammaproteobacteria bacterium
ACCACGAGAACGCATGGCGCTCTGGCCTCAAGCGGTTTCGGCAGCACCAAATAGCCGCGACCCAAGCCATGGCCGAGCGGCGTGTCAAACTGGACGTAGCTGGCGGTAATGCGCTCATCGTTAAACGAAACTTGCTCAGCCAATGCATAATTCGGTAAAAATATTTCCGAAAGCGTATTCAGGCTTAAGCCAATGGCCGCTAAGGTCGCCAGTCGGCCTAAGAACATGCGGCGATCGATCAGTCCGTGGGCGTAGTCGTCGTACCAGTCTAAGGCTTCCTGCGGGATCGATTGACCGGCCGTCTGCTTTTTTGATGCCTTCATTGTCTGCTCCGAATTAGAGTGCCTGGCCACATACTTGTTGAAATCACGTTTAGGATGCAAGTCTGAGTTTAATGCTCACGGCCGTGAGTGCTGAGTTATGTGAAAGCCCTATACGCCGCTGGCTTTAGAATACGCCGGAGCCCGCCGATATTGACTAAATGAGTGCAAAAAGACCAATCATGCCGAAAACTGCGTCGACCGTAGCCGGGCAAAATCTGTTAACTCGCGATCAACTATCGAGTGAATTTAAGCAGCAGCTCATCGACGATATTGAAAAGCGTCGTGTGATCCTGCCCTCGTTGCCTGATGTGATTTACAAGGTTCGAACAGCGATCGACGATCCTAACGCAAGTCCGGCCAGTATCGCTTCGGGCATTCGCTTAGACACGGCAATTTCCGCGCGGCTTTTAAAGGTTGCTAATGGCGTTTTGTTTCAGGGCCATGGTGACCAGATAAATCGGATTGAAGACGCGATTACGCGCTTGGGTTTTATGCAGGTTCAGTCACTGGTTACCGGGCTCGCGATCTTGCAGATTATGCGTCCGGTAAAGGGCCCGCTGGCGGTTCATCTAAAAAATGTGCAGCTGCGTTGTATTGAAGTTGCCGCATTAGCCTGGGTCATTGCCAGCGCCGTAAAGCACATCGATAAGCAGCAGGCGATGATGGCCGGGTTAGTGCATGATATTGGCTATCTGCCAGCGCTCCAGTTGGCATCCAAACATCCTGTGCTCAAAGAGCATCCGCAGTTACTCGATGTGGTTCTGCATGATGTGCATGCCTGTGTCGGCGCCTTGGTTTTAAAAAGTTGGTCATTACCGCAGAATATTGTTGACGCAGTTGCGTCCCACGAAGACCTGCATTGGCACGGCGGGTCTGATGTAGATATGAGTGACATCTTGCTCATGGCCAACGTTATTCAAAGAAGGCAGGCGCGACGCTTGTCCGGCTTAGCGCTAGAGCCGATTGAGCTAGCTGCCGCGCAAAAAATGCAGATAGTTGATTTGGATGACTACGCGTGCTCACCCTTGTTTCAGGCAAGCCTATTCAAGGCGCGCCACTTCATTGGTTAAGCTACTTGAAATGGGTTTTGGTGTAACGAAAAATGAAAGAGCAGTTTAGGACTGCTCCCGCGGCATAAAGCGAATTAAACAGTCCTCAAAGCCGTTTACTTCAGATTAGCCAAAAGCATCTTAACGGAAGCACCTCAACGGTCAGTTAAGGGCCAATTGATCTGGCTTGTCTAACGACGCATCATAAATTTGCTTCCACGCCGCGTGGAATAAGTCGTATACGTTGGGTTCTATGCCGGACTGCATTTTATCGGCAATCAAGCCAATGGGGTAAGCCAGAACATCATGGCCTGGCAGGTTCAAGGCTGGCATGCGCTCTTGGCCGTCATCAGCTAAAACCCATCGCATACCGAGTTGCTGAGCGATCGCATCGCCGAGACTGACACCTAAGCATTGCAGATGCAGGATATCCTGAGGACCTACCCATTTATTGACGATGATCGTATCGATAAGGCTGAGTTTGCCTTCAACGGTCGCGTACGCTTTGTCGATACGATCCGCTGGCAGATGTGCTTTCACCCAATCGCGTTTCTTCTCAATGTCATCAGCTTCGACACGGGCGAGCGGAGAAATCTGAATAGTCATTATTTACCTGTCTTAAAATGGTTCCGGCACTTGCCGATTGGCAGGAATGATACTCCGTTCAATCCGTCACTTCAGCCCGGGCACGGTTGCGGCGACGATGGCTAGCAAAAAGTAGGGCCGCAAATACCAGTTCAATAGCCCCGCCGGCTAGGGCGCTGGTACCGGGGCTGGCACCGGTAGATGCCAATAAATAGGCCAGAAGAATTAACGCCACACCGCAAGCCCAGTACCAACGCAAGCCAAACAAGGTGTGAAAGCCTAAGTATCGACCACCAATGACTAATAACATCGCGGGGAAGAACAGTTCGATGCGATACAGCGAAACCGCATAGGCCAGTGGCAGGCTCACAATCAACCATGCGGTGCTTTCACCGGCGAATAGTCCCAGCGGATTGTTTGCGGACTGTTTACCACTGCGTCCCAGAACTTTGCATACGAGTAAGCCGATCGGGTGAATCAACATGCCGCCGATAAATAATGCCCAAACCGATTTCTCGGCTGAGACAAATAGCGCAACCAGCCCGGCAACAAGCCAGACCATCCCTGAGGTTAGCACTCCGGGTGCACCGTCGAAAAACGCGGTACGCATATCGCGCTGAGCGTCGGCAATGGTCAAAAGAGGAGTCGCCGGGTGGGTGCTAGTCATCAGAATTCGTCCTTGTGCTTACGCGTGGAGTTGGAAGAGGAACTATCTACGCTTCTTTTATAACCGGTGCCTGGAAAAAGTGAAATTGACAGATGTCACGACGCGACTAGCTGCAACTCCATATACACGTTGGCGCGCACATATTCGGTGTGTGCGGGCAGGGGGCCGTGTATAAAGCCCAGCCGCTCATACAGCCGGATCGCGCCACGCAAACTATTGTGAGTTACCAGGAAAAGTTCCTTAGCGCCTTGCTTGCGAACCCAGGCAATGACTTGCTGACCGAGCAGCCAGCCCAGGCCATGCCCTTGGTGGCTCGGCGCTACGGCCATCTTGGCCAGCTCAAATCGCGAGTCGGATATTTTGATCGCGGCCACCGTACCCACTGCTTCGTCACCAGCAAGCACAAAAAATATTTGTCCGCCGGAGGCGATTATTGTTGAGTACGGATCATCGAGCACTTTGCTATCGGCCGGCTCCACCACAAACAAAGATTCAATCCACTCGCGATTGAGTGCGCTAAAGGCCGGCGCTAATTCAGGTGAGAATGCGACGATGCGCATAGGAGTGGCATTTCCTCAGAAATTGACCTGAATGTCTAAATCCGGCTGATAGCCGGTCGAACCTTGCAATTGGCAGGCCGGTGTCGAGCCCAAAACACAGCCACGGGTAAAATGCGCTTCCGCACGTTTCTGCAGATGATTAAATTGCTGCGGGTCCTGCTCAGGATCCACTTTATCAATCTCGGTAACCATAATTGTGGTTCCCGCCCGCAGGCAGCCTTCCGCGTGATCGCCAGCGCAGGCCTGCTCATTCAATCGCAGTGATAGTTCGCCTAAGCGTGCGCGGGCTGCTTCGCGCGATTCGCCTTTACGGGTACACACAATATCCGACTCACTCTTGCAGGCTTTCAGATCGGGTGTGGACACATGCTCTAAAGGCTCGCCTGCCTTAAAGCAGACCGCCCCACTTTTCCCCGACTCGCATTTGGCAATCAGCTTGGCCATTTTTTTGTCGCTGGCCAGGCTCGGCTGAGCAAATAAAACCGCGATGATGACTAATAGTGCAGTGCGCATAAACATTCCGGTGCCAGAGTTGACTCATTATATCGCTATCGGCTCAGGAGCAATTGTCGGTATGTAGGCTGATAATTTGTGTTGCCGAATGCGTCACAATGAAGTAAACCGCGATAGATTGATCATCGCGGTTTAGGTGCTAACTGGCGCGTGGCCCGGTTATCAGCCCGCGCTTAAGTGCACATCAATATTGTTGCGGGTTGCATTCGAATACGGGCACACCTGATGCGCATCGGCAATCAGTGCTTCCGCGTCGGCTTTGTCCATGCCCGGAATATTGACCTTCAGCGCCACTTCGATCCCGAACCCACCGGGAATTTTGCCGATGCCAACGGTCGAGTCAATGTTGACGTCAGCCGGCAGGTTCACCTTTTTTTGTCCTGCGACAAATTTCAGCGCACCCAGAAAGCAGGCGGCATAACCGGCAGCAAATAGCTGCTCCGGGTTGGTGCCGTCACCGCCGCCACCACCGAGTTCTTTGGGTGTGGTTAGTTTGACGTCGAGCACCTTGTCCGAAGAAACAGCGCGGCCATCACGACCACCGGTGGCTGTTGCGTGTGCTTTATACAATACGTTTTCAATACTCATAAGCGGGTCCTTGTGGCGGACTATAAAAATGGGCTGCGTCTAAATACAGCGAGAGAGTGAATCTACCGCATACGTCGTGATGTTTGAGTTTCACCGCATGACGAGTTTTTGTTCAGGTTTTACGCAGCCCGGATGCAATTAGGCCGTATAGTGCACAGCAAATAAAACCGAGCGCGGCGAACATTGCCGGCATCCCGATCAGGGCTAGAAAGGCTAAGGCAGTGCCGCGATTAACTCCGGTGCTATTGAGGTCCATTATCAGGCCACCAAAGGCATAGAGGATGCCGCAGGCTAAGCCAAAATAGGCCATCCATTTAGCGCCGGAAAGGGCTGTTGAGAGTACGGTCATTGCAATCACCTCCTCGCGGGGGAGTCTCTACGCTAACGCTTGGATCCGACATTGGCAAATGATCCGAGCTGGCACTTGTTGCGGGTTACGAATCTGATCCATTGTCGACCTCAATGGCCATGCCCACCGAAATGACGCCGTCGTTGAGCACATCTGCGCGCAAGCCGCCCCTATGCACAAAGGCGCGTACGGCTTGTGCCCGTGACACCGTGTCGCCCTTTAGTCGATCACCAAGTTTTGCGCAGGGTTCGCACAGTTCCACGCCGCGGAACCTGACGCCTCCGATTGAAAAGCACTTGCCAACCAGCGCGTTTAAATCGATACCTTCGGTGACGATGTTGCGGCGCGTCGCGTCGATCTGGGCCGATTGTTTGAACTGCGCGTTGAACTGGGTGATTTGTTCCAGGGCTACAAACGTGATGTTTTGACCCTTGCAGTTGTGCCGCGCGAAATTACGGTCGCCAACGATTCCCATGCCCGCTTTAAGCTCAGCGCAGTGCAACGACGATTGGACGCTTTCGGCCTGCTCGGCAATAAAAATGGCTTTAATCATAAGTCGCTGTCGTTGAGCACAAGGGCAATTATGCTCAATCCATCGGTCGCGGCATAGGCATCGTAATGCGTATGCAACGGGCCGCCCATTCTTGACGGCAGGAGCGAAATGCTTCGGGTGATGCTAGGGCAACTGCCACAGGCCGTGCTGAATCCCGCCGAGTTCGAAAATGGCGATGAGTCCGCGGCCTGGAATCTCCATCCGATCTAACAGAATGCTTGCTCCAGATGCCTTCGCCTGTTGCACGCCGGCCGCTAAGTCACTGACTCGAATGTAACTGCGCACAACGGGTTTTTCTTCAGCACTCATCGGCGCGCGAATACCGCACAGCGTGCCGTTAGCTAATTCGGCAACGCGGGCATTGCCCAGCTCCGCGGCCGGGGCCTGAAATGACCAACCGTGCGACTGCGCATACTGGTTGCAAAGCGCATCCACATCGGTCGTTACAATCTCTAAATAATGAATCGCGTTCTCGGGTACAGGCATAGTCATCCTTTAACGGTGCAGTGCGGCGATCAGCATAGCGCGTAGTGGCGCAAAGGAAAAAAACGGCGACTCAGAAAATCTGAATCGCCGTAAATTGTTACACCTCAATCAAACGGGAGTTTAATACCGCTTGTCTGTTCGAGCCCAAGCGGTCACATCGTGGCCGGTGTTACTTGGCCACATCAAAACGGTCCAAGTTCATTACCTTGGTCCAGGCTTTGACAAAGTCGCGCACAAAGCGCTCTTGTCCGTCGGCTGAACCATACACTTCAGCTAAAGCGCGTAGCTGTGAATTGGAACCGAAGATTAAATCCACGCGCGAGCCGGTCCATTTGACCTTACCGCTCTTGCGGTCTTTACCTTCAAACACGTCGGCAGATTTTGAAGTCGGCTTCCACGTGGTGTTCATGTCGAGCAAGTTGACAAAGAAATCGTTGCTCAGGGTCTGCACGCGGTCGGTAAACACACCGTGCTTGGTGCCGCCTGCATTGGCGCCTAATACGCGCAGACCACCCACCAGCACAGTCATTTCCGGTGCGCTTAAGGTTAGCAATTGGGCGCGGTCCACCAACAGCTCTTCGGCTGACACGCTGAGTTTGCCCTTCTGGTAGTTACGGAAACCATCGGCAACCGGCTCAAGTACGGCAAACGAATCGACATCGGTCTGATCCTGCGTGGCATCGGTGCGGCCCGGAGTAAACGGCACGCTCACTTTCTGGCCGGCCTTTCTGGCGGCTTCTTCCACCGCAGCGCAACCGCCGAGCACAATCAAGTCAGCCAGCGATACTTTTTTGCCACCGCTTTGTGCTTTGTTGAAGCTGCTTTGAATCGACTTCAACTTTTTCAGCACTTCCGCTAATTGTTCCGGCTGGTTTACTGCACAGTCTTTTTGTGGCGCCAGACGAATGCGCGCACCATTGGCGCCGCCACGTTTGTCGGAACCACGGAAGGTGGATGCACTGGCCCATGCAGTGCTGACCAATTGCGTTATCGACAGCGATTTGAGCAGTTTGGCTTTGAGCTCAGTGATGTCTTTGCTGCCAATGAGCTTGTGATCGACTGCCGGCACCGGGTCCTGCCAGATCAACACTTCTTTTGGTACCAATGGACCTAAGAAACGCGACGGCGGGCCCATGTCACGGTGGGTCAGTTTGTACCAGGCGCGCGCAAACGCATCGGCAAACTGAGCCGGGTTTTTATGAAAGCGTTTAGAAATCTTCAGATATTCCGGGTCTTTGATTAACGACAAGTCGGTCGTCGCCATCATCGGCGCATGGCGTTTTTTCGGGTTGTGCGCATCAGGCACCGCGTCTTTGGATTTACCGCCTTTAGGCCGCCATTGATTGGCACCGAACGGACTCTTGGTCAGCTCCCATTCGTGCCCGAATAAGGTATCAAAATAGCTGTTGTCCCATTTTGTCGGGGTGGGGGTCCACGCACCTTCCAAGCCGCTGGTAATGGTGTCGCTGCCTTTGCCGGTGCCGAGTTTGTTTTTCCAGCCTAAGCCTTGTTCTTCGATCGGTGCGCCTTCGGGCTCCCGTCCCACATTGGCCCCGTCACCGGCGCCATGGGCCTTACCGAAGGTGTGGCCGCCGGCAATCAGCGCAACGGTTTCTTCATCGTTCATCGCCATGCGCGCAAAGGTTTCACGAATATCGCGTGCAGCGGCAATCGGGTCGGGTTTACCGTTCGGGCCTTCCGGGTTCACGTAAATCAGACCCATCTGTACCGCAGCCAACGGGGTCTCTAAGTCGCGCTTGCCGCTGTAGCGTTTGTCGCCGAGCCACTCGGCCTCTTTACCCCAATAGATATCTTCTTCGGGTTCCCACACGTCTTCGCGACCGCCGCCGAAGCCGAAGGTTTTAAGACCCATCGAATCAATCGCCACATTACCGGCGAGAATCATCAGGTCAGCCCAGGAGATTTTCTTGCCGTACTTTTGTTTGATCGGCCACAACAGGCGACGCGCCTTGTCGAGGTTGCCGTTATCCGGCCAGCTATTGAGCGGGGCAAATCGCTGGGTACCGGAGCCGCCACCGCCACGGCCATCGCCGGTACGGTAGGTGCCGGCGCTATGCCAGGTCATGCGAACAAAGAAGGGACCGTAATGGCCATAATCGGCCGGCCACCAGTCTTGCGAGTCGGTCATCAGGGCGTGCAGGTCTTTAACCAGCGCCTTCATGTTCAGGCTCTTAAATTCTTTGGCGTAATCAAAGTTCTCGCCCATCGGGTTCGACGCCGGGGCATGCTGATGGAGCATTTTCAGGTTCAGTTGATTCGGCCACCAGTCGCGATTGGACGGGCCGCTGGCCGCTTTCGTATGGGATCCGCCGGACATCGGGCATTTGCTTTCATTAGCCATAATTATTCTCCTTAATTAATTGAGGGCTGCGCATTACTTACCTACCATACGACCAAATCCGTGATTTGCCCAATGAATTTTATCTAGCTTATTGATAGCTTTCATCTATCACGGAAATTAGCCGAATGACACGATTTTCAAAGGGGACGCAGGGGTCTAAAAATGAGGACAGCCATTTTTATTCTTCAGTTGAATATACCCACCGCCAGTTCGGCCCAAACGATGGCAAGGCTAAGTGCGACTGTCGCGATTACG
>CBDUOG010000078.1:0-8231 GCA_965368785.1 uncultured Gammaproteobacteria bacterium
AAGCCGTAAAGGCAGACTACGCCGAGAATCTCGACAATTTGCTCTTCGCTCCAACTCGCCCGCATCCGGTCGAAAACATTCTGGGTCACAGCGTTAGGCACACTGCCGGCAGCCAGAGCGTAATCCAAGGCCGCGCGCTCGGCTTCGGTGTAAAGATCTGAGGTTTCGTATTCAAATACCGCAGCGACCTTCTCATCACTGATGCCATGAATTTTCGCGGCAATTAATGAATGCGCCATGCAGTACTGGCAGCCCGCTGCTTTCGAGCAAAAATGCGCCACCAAACGCTTAAAGCCCAGATCGACCTTGCCATTTTTAGCCATGACGCCGTTGGTCAGTGCCTCAAACCCGTAAACAATCCCGGGCACGCGCTGCATGGTCAAAAGCGAATTTGGCACGAAGCCTAATATGCGTTCGAAGGTCGCAAATTTGTCCGCCAATTCGGGTGTGTGTTCAGGCGGGAGTGGTTGCAAAAAGGCCATTTCAGTTCCTATTGAGTTCAATGTCTAACCATACAAGGCGGTGATCACTGGCAGCAAGCCAAGGACTTTCGGGCTCTGATTCGGTCGGCCAGAACACACCGCTATCGTGTTTGACCAAATTACGAGATTCTAGGACATAGTCCAGATGCAGGTTACCCGGTGCCTGTTCGTAATGGCCGGTATCAAACTGCGGTGGGCTGTTATGCGAGGCGTTTACGGCCGGGTACTTCAGCGCGCTTTCGACTGCGCCAGCACTGCTCGGAAACTCTGACTGCGCGACTCGGGGGTGCCGTAACAACGCGTCAATGGCGCCGGGGTAGCCGTCACCATCGGCCGGGTCCGCGTTGAGATCGCCCACAATCACAAAGGCCGCGTCGGCGTACAAACCGCCGCAGCGCCCCTGGTCGTCGCAGAGCCAATTGGCGTTCGGATCATTGAGGTACTCGGCCCAAAATCGAATTTCATCAGCATTGCGCATGCCATTTCGATCTTCCGGGCCATCAAACACCGGTGGCGTTGGATGCGCCGCGAGCACGTGAATGGTTTTGCCGCTTACCCGCACGGGTACGTCCCAATGCGATTTTGAAGACAGCGGAAACTGTGCCCATATGTCATCGGAGTAGAACGGCTGATTGCTTACCGGGTCGATCGGCCGTTTGGCTTCGGGTAAGTTCTTCCAACGGAATTTCTGAAAGGTTCGCGTTTGCTCTAAATCGATGGGGTATCTGGACAAAACCAGCATGCCGTATTGCCCGGGATGTAATCCAAAGCCCCAGGCATCATTGCCCCTGCTGCGGCCATCGCCGCCCACCGTACCGTTGCGGTCCAAATCAAAGCCGCTTTGCACGCCGGTGTTTACCGGCGCAAAAAAACGATATGGATAGTTAATTGCTGCATCGCCGTGTTGATCAATCGCCAGATACTGGTTTTGAAACACATCGGCGAGCTGCCCCTGTGGATCAAAATCGAATTCATTCAGTAGCAAAATGTCCGGGCGTACCCGTTGAATAATCGCCGCCAGGCTTCGGGCTTGTGCGTCCTGACCACCGCGTAAGCGCTCAATGACCAAACCTGAATCAATGCCATAAAGCGATACATTAAAAGTCGCAATCCGTAATTTCTCCGGAGCGCTGTTTTGGCTCATTGCGGGTGAATCATTCGATGGGAGCGCACAAGCAGTCAGCGCTATCGCTAATGTGACAAATAAAACAAATCGCGACATAGAATCTATTCCAGGGAAATCCAGCGAACGCCCTCAAGTTTTTGAATCGGGGCGAAGTTACGTTTGTAGTCCATCTTTGGATGCTCGTGAATCCAAAAGCCCAGATACACATAAGGACGGCCACTACTGGCAGCCCATTCAATCTGTTTCAAAATGCAATAAGTGCCCAAGCTACGCAGGCGGTAGTCAGGATCAAAAAAGGTGTACACCGCAGACAGTGCATCGGTGCAGACATCGGTAACGGCAACCGCAATCAGTTTATGCGCGTGACGGACTTCCAGAAAGCGCGTTGGACTCCAAGTGCAACTTAAGAAACTGCGATAACTGTCCATTTCCGGATCGGCCATCGGTCCGTCCGGATGACGCGACATGAGATATCGTCGGTACAGATCAAAGTGACTCGGGCTGCTCGATACCGAGCTAATCCGAAAATCCAAGTCTTCATTGCGTTTAAGAATGCGGCGCTGCGACTTGCTCGGCTGAAATTGTTCAGCCAGAACCCTCACCGGGATGCATTCGCGGCAGTGCTTGCAATGCGGACGATAGACATGGCCGCCGGAGCGACGAAAGCCCATGGCTAAGGTGCGCTCATACATATTGGACAAAGTTTCGTCCGCCGGATCGAGCACCAAATCCTGTGCGCGCCGTTCCGGCCAATAGCCGCATGTATGCTCGGCGGTTAGAAAGACCTTGATGTCTCGACTGCTGCCCATGGCAACAGTCTAGATCAATTTTCCAAGCGATTGGCCCAGGCGTACCGGTGACACATGTTCGAGGGCATCCAGTCGAGCTGCAGCGCTCGGAAATAGCAGGATCACGGTCGAGCCGTAATTAAACCGGGCCATTTCGGCGAACCGTTCAAGCCGGATATTCTGCTGGCTATAGTCTTTCACCGTAATGCATGAGGCATAAGACGGCACTTCTTCGCCCGACCACACCGTCTCGATACCCGAAACCAAAATAGCCCCGACCATCACCGATACCATCGGACCGAACGCGGTTTCAAAGTGGCAGACCAGTCGTTCGTTGCGAGCAAACAGTCGCGGAATATCTGCAACGGCCCATGGCGCCACGCTGAATAAGCGACCGGGCACGTGCACCGTTTTGATTAAGCGACCGGCCACCGGCATATGCACTCGATGATAGTCGCGCGGGGATAAGTAAATGTTGGCGAAGCTGCCATTTTCGAAAGGAACCGCGTCCGCATCATTAGCGAGTAATTCTGCCGCGCTGTAGCTATGCCCCTTGGCCTGGAATATGCGGCCAGCTTCGATACTGCCGATCTGCGAAATGCGGCCGTCAGCGGGGCACAGGATACTGTCACCGTCGGGATCGGCAGTTCGCGCGCCGGGTTTCAGGCTACGGGTAAAAAACGCATTGAAGTGTTCAAATCTATTCAGATCATTTTCGGCGGCCTCGTCCATATTGACGCCAAATCGCTTAATCACGGTTCGGATCAATAAATTCTTCAGCCATCGAATTTGGCAGCGCGCCAGCCAATAGGCCAGCCTCGATAAGAACCGATGCGGCAGAACATACTGTAAAAATACCGCAGGGCTCATGGTTGCGCCTCAATCAGAATGCGCAGGTCTGCAGCAATCGCGGCGCCGTTGTAATGCGCGATTTGCTGCGCGCCGGCGTTACTCTCGGGCCGGATAAGCCCGGCCATTTCACCACGTGGATTGATCAGCGCAATCATGTTGCTGTGATCCATGGTGTAACTATCGCCCATCGGTGCCTTGGCAAACACCATGCCCAGTGACGTCGTGAATTCAGTCAGCGTGTCGATATCTTCGTGCGTTGCGGCCACCGTATCCGGGTGAAAAAAGGCCGCATACTGGGCAATGCTATCCGGCGTGTCACGCTCAGGATCAACAGAAACCAGTAGTACTTGCGGCCGGTTCTTGGCGTCAACACTGGCCCAATCTTTTTGCGCAATGGCTAAATCGCCCAAACTGGTGGGGCATACGTCCGGGCAACTGGCAAAGCCAATGTAGACCAGCGACCAGCGGCCCTGTAGCGCGACATTGGTCAACAGACGATCACCGGACTGCTGCAGCTCAAAAGGAGGCAGAGGTTTGGTCTGCGAAAAGAGCCGCACGCTTTGCATACGGGCAGCAAGATCGGCCTCAGCGTCGCCGAAAAAGAATTTCTGGCCCAGCCACAGGCCAAGGCCAGCAGCCAGCGCGACGACGACGATCATCAGGTTGTTTCGATTAAACATGGCGGTCCGGTCTGGATCAAATTAAGCCAAATTATAAGCCCGACAGGTATACTCGCGGCTCATAAGGCCTAAATTCATTGAATATGGTTCAGCTCGGATGACCTGATAGCGGCAGCTAGGCTGCAACGGCGCCGGATCTGAGCGCAGCACAGTAGGGACAAATAATGAGTGCCGAACTCAAAACGATCATCGACTTCATCCGTTATGGCGCCAGCCGGTTCATAGAAGCAAAATTATGCTTTGGTCACAGCTTCGACAATGCGATGGACGAGTCGACCCAGATCGTTCTTCATGCATTGCACATGCCGCATGACTTGAGCCCCGTATACGGTCAGGCGCGACTGACAGCGGCTGAGAAAGAAAAAATTCTGGCGCTGTTCGATCGGCGCATAAAGGAACGCATCCCGGCTTGCTACATCACCGGTGAGGCTTGGTTCGCCGATTTGAGTTTTGCCTCTGACCCGCGCGCTCTGGTGCCGCGCTCACCGATCGCTGAATTAATCACCAGTGGATTTCAACCGTGGTTGGGCGATCGCGAAGTGCGCGCTGCGCTCGATCTGTGTACTGGGTCAGGCTGCATCGGTATCGCCATGGCTCACTACAATCCGGATTGGAAAGTCGATGCGGTCGATTTAAGCGCCGAAGCGCTGGCGCTGGCCAAAACCAATGTCGAACGCTTGCAGACCCATAACGTGCGCCTGATTCAGTCCAACCTATTCGAAAAACTCGAAGGTCAGCATTACGACTTGATCGTGACCAATCCGCCGTATGTAACCAATGATGAAACCGACGCATTGCCGAAAGAATATGCGCACGAGCCGGATATGGGTTTACGCGCCGGCGCTGACGGTTTGGATTTAGCCTTAAAGATTTTGCGTGATGCGCCACTGCACTTAAATCGTGACGGATTATTGATTTGCGAGGTCGGTGAAAGCCAGGCCGCCCTGGAGCGTTTATTGCCCGATGTGCCGTTTACCTGGATCGAGTTCAAGGTCGGTCAAATGGGCATCTTTGCGCTGGAATGCGAGGACATCATCATTCATCACGGCGAAATCAAAGCACTCGCCAATGCACGCGCTTAATCAGGATTCCCGGTGAGCTCCAATAGCTTCGGCAAGTTATTTACGGTGACGACCTTTGGTGAAAGCCATGGGCCGGCGATCGGCTGTGTGATTGATGGCTGTCCACCGGGCCTGGCGATAGGTGTGGAAGATTTTCGCGCCGATCTGGATCGGCGTGCGACCGGCAAAACCCGGCATACATCGCAGCGCCACGAAGCCGATGAAGTCGAAATTCTTAGCGGCGTGTTTGAAGGTCTTAGCACCGGCGCACCAATCGCCTTGTTGATCCGCAACACCGACGCGCGCAGTAAAGACTACGCAAAAATCGCCGAGCAGTTCCGCCCCGGCCATGCCGATTACACGTATTGGCAAAAGTACGGACTGCGCGACCCACGCGGCGGTGGTCGCAGCTCGGCGCGCGAAACCACCATGCGCGTTGCCGCAGCAGTCATCGCCAAGCGTTGGTTAAGCCAAAAGTACGGTATCCAGATTCGTGCCTGTGTCAATCAAATCGGCAATCAGGTACCGACATCAATAGATTGGCAGGCGGTTGAGAACAATCCGTTCTTCTGGCCTTGCGCTGCGCAAGTCGATGAGTTGGAAAATTACATGGACGCCTTACGCAAGTCCGGTGACTCCATCGGCGCGCGCGTATTGGTCGAAGCACTCGGCGTTCCGGCGGGTTGGGGCGAGCCGGTGTATGGCAAGCTAGATGCCGAGCTAGCCAGCGCGATGATGTCGATCAATGCGGTCAAAGGCGTTGAAATTGGTGATGGCTTTGCCTCAGTGGCGCAGTCCGGTAGCGTTCATCGCGACGAAATGCACGTCGATGGCTTTGCATCAAACCATGCCGGGGGTGTGCTCGGTGGTATCTCATCAGGTCAAACTGTGCGCTGCGGCGTGGCATTTAAGCCGACATCCAGTTTGCGTCTGCCGGCGCCGACGCTCAATATTTATGGTGAGGCGGTGGAAGTCATTACCACCGGCCGCCATGATCCATGCGTCGGTCTGCGCGCACCGCCCATTTGCGAAGCAATGATGGCCCTGGTGTTAATGGATCAAGCACTCAGGCATCGCGCCCAGTGCGCCGATGCTTCCGGTGTTACCCCCGTCATTCCCAGTGGAAAAGAGTAATTAAATGAGTCGTAGTTATTGTGTAGCAGTTGTTGGAGCATCTGGCGCCGTAGGCGAGGCGATGCTGAGTATTTTGGAAGAGCGTAAATTTCCGATTAGTAAGTTGATTCCACTAGGCTCGGAGCGATCTGCCGGCGGCGATATTCAATTCAACAACCGTAAAATCGATATTCAAGACCTGTCCAAGTTTGATCCAACAGGCGTCGATTTCGCATTGTTCTCGGCGGGCGGCGATGTTTCAAAAGAGTACGCGGCAAAGTTTGTCGCCGCCGGTGCCATTGTGATTGATAACAGCTCAGCGTTTCGCTACGACGATGATGTGCCGCTGGTTGTTGCAGAAGTTAATCCGCATGCCCTGAAAAATATTCCGCGCGGCATCGTGGCCAATCCGAACTGTTCAACGATGCAGATGCTGGTGGCATTGGCGCCGATTCACCGCGCCGTCGGTATTAGCCGGATTAACGTCGCAACGTATCAAAGCGTGTCCGGTGGCGGCCGTCTGGCCACCGAAGAGCTGGGGCGGCAAACCGCGCAGATGCTTAATTTCCAGGAGCTCAAGGTAGAGCGCTTCCCAGTGCAGATTGCCTACAACCTGATTCCGCAGATTGACGTGTTTATGGACAATGGCTACACCAAAGAAGAAATGAAGATGGTGTGGGAGACCAAAAAGATTCTCGAAGACGATTCAATCGAGGTCAATCCCACCGCGGTGCGCGTGCCGGTTTTTTATGGTCATTCCGAAGCCGTGCACATTGAAACGCGCAAGAAAATTACGGCTGCCCGGGCGCGTGAATTGCTGGAGTCGGCGCCCGGCGTCGAAGTAGTCGACGAACCCGTTCCCGGCGGTTATCCGACTCCGGTCACGCATGCCTCCGGTAACGATCCGGTCTATGTCGGGCGCATCCGCGAGGACATTTCGCATCCGAATGGCCTGAATTTATGGGTTGTAGCCGACAATATTCGCAAAGGGGCCGCATTAAATGCGGTCCAGATCGCGGAATTGTTGATAAAACAAGGTACTTAAGCGTAAAGTTCACGGAACACTTGAGCGGGTGGCGACCACCCGCGGCATAGGAGCGTCACGTGAAATTCAAAGCACTGCGTCTGACCGTCGCCATGTCTCTTGCATTGGGAGCGAGTTCGGCTTGGGCCTTAGGCCTGGGTCAAATCGAGGTTAAGTCCAAACTTAATCAGCCCCTGATGGCCGAGATTCCGATTTTGGCGGCCCTGCCTGGTGAAGTTGAAGAACTGCGCGTTCGCCTTGCATCGCCCGACGCGTTTGATCGCGTGGGTCTGCCCAGACCGACCGGACTGACCGCGAACTTAGAATTTAGTATTGGCAAGAATGCCAAGGGTGAGCCCGTTGTCCGGGTCACCACCGCACGCAAAATTGACGAACCCTTTCTGAGCTTCCTGCTGGAAGCCGACTGGGGCCGAGGTACGATGGTTCGCGAATTCACCGCGTTGCTGGATCCGCCTTATATTGCGCCGGCCATAATCCAGCCGATCGCCGCACAGACTCCGGCAAGATCCGAGCCGATCCCTGACTTCAGTCAAGATATCCCGGTTGAACGACGCGGCCCTGAGGCTGCGGCACCGAAGCAATCGGAAGCCCAACCCATCGCCGAAGCACCAGCGGCTGAACCTGCGCCGTTGGAAGACGCGCCCAAACCCGCAGCCACAACGCCCGGCGCGCCGGTCCGGCAAGCTCCGGCCCCGGCTGTGGTTACCGCACCGACACCTATGCCCACACCGCCGCCGGCACCAGAGCCGGTGCAACAGGGACCCACCGGTGCAGAGCTGGAAGTGCCGCCGGATGTGATCAGTGATCCCCAGCCGGAAACTGCGCCACTGGCCAGCGCGCAAGAGGGCGCTGCGCCGGAAGCAGCGGCCGAAGCGCCAACCCAGACCGAGCCATTACCTGAAGAGCCCAAGGCTGCCGAGCCTGCTACGCCGGCCGAACCCGAAGTCGCAGAGAGCGCTGAACCGCCACCGAGTGATCCGACGGAAGTATTCGACGCACCGGAAGGCGAGTTGCTGGTCGAGCAAGGCGATACCTTAAGTGAAATCGCAATGCAGGCAAAAGCCGATAGCGCCGCCAGTTTGGC
>CBDUOG010000079.1:0-7752 GCA_965368785.1 uncultured Gammaproteobacteria bacterium
GAGGAATCGCGGCGGCGACGGTGGCAATTGCAATTTTTGTCATTGCTGTTCCTGTGATTGCTTGATTTGTTCCAGCACTTCGATGACGCCTTGCGACCAGGGAGCCAGTTCAATACCCAAATCACCTTTGAGCTTGTCATGATTGAGTACCGAATAGGCTGGTCGAGCAGCCGGTGTGGGGTAGGCTGAGGCCGGGATGGCGTGCAGTGCTGGCTTCGCAGGGATCAACTTGAGCTGGTAAGCCTTATCGAAAATCTCGGTAGCGACCTCAAACCAGCTGCATTGACCCTGCGGCGATAAATGCCATGTTCCCGACGACTCGGGCTGCTTTTCCACGATAGCCAAAGTGGCCTGAGCGATCCAATGTGCGGGTGTTGGCGAACCGACTTGATCAGTCACAATACTTAGTTGGTCGCGGTCGGCTGCAAGGCGCAACATAGTGCGCAGAAAATTTTTGCCGTGGGCAGCATAGACCCAGGCCACGCGAAGAATAATATGACGGCAGCCGCTCTCTCGAATGGCCTGCTCACCGGCGAGTTTGCTGGCACCATACACGCCGAGCGGCGCGCAAGTATCGCCTTCCAGATAGGCTTGCTGGCTACTGCCGTCAAAGACGTAGTCGGTGGAGTAGTGCAGCAGACTCGCGCCTATTTGCTCACAGGCCAGAGCGATGCAGTCTACCGCGTGGGCATTAATCTGGAACGCGCTCTCTTGATCGCTTTCGGCTTGGTCCACTGCGGTGTATGCCGCGGCATTGATCACCCAGTCCGGTTTTTGCTGAGCAATCAGCTGCGGAATTACCGACGAGTCGCTCAAGTCGAGGCTCAGGCATTTTTCCCCATCGGGCAATTGGCCATCGCGCGTGGTGGCGTTGAAATCGACGCGGTGCTTCAGCTGCCGATATAGCTCAAGTCCGACCTGGCCGCCGGCACCAATCAGCAAAACCTTCATGCAGCGTAGAGCGGTAAGCGTTCAGCGGCGATATCGGACAAGAACGGCGCTTTGCCATCTTTGTCCGATAAGTCCGGTGAAGAGACTGGCCAATCAATCGCCAACTGCGCATCATTCCAGCGGATATTGGCATCGGCTTCGCGGTCATAAACGCGCGTGCACAAATAGCTAAATACGGCGCGTTCGCTGAGAACAACAAAGCCGTGGGCAAAGCCCTCGGGGATCCACAGCATGCGCCGGTTTTCAGCGCTGAGTACCGCCGCAGTCCAGCGTCCGAAGTCCGGCGAGCCACGGCGGATATCGACGGCTACATCGTAGACCTCACCCTCAAGCACCTGCACCAGCTTGCCCTGCGGATTCGGCCACTGATAATGCAAGCCGCGCAGTACACCACGCTGAGAGACGGAGACGTTGGCTTGTGCCACGTCGAATTCCATGCCGGCCTCTCGAAACTTATCCTTATGCCATGACTCAAAAAACGTGCCGCGCGCATCACCGAACGCCGCCGGCTCGATCAGCTTGACATCGGCCAACTGTGTCTGCTGAATTTTCATTTGACCGGCCCGTGCTCAAGCAAGCCGAGCAGGTACTGGCCGTAACCGTTCTTTTTCAAGGGGTTTGCCAATTTTTCCAATTGCGCTGCGTTGATCCAGTCCTTGTAGAACGCAATCTCTTCCGGGCAACAAATGCGCAGGCCCTGACGTGCTTCCATGGTTTCGATGAAGTTGGCTGCCTGCATCAGGCTTTCATGGGTGCCGGTATCGAGCCAGGCAAACCCGCGCGCCATCTTTTCAAGGCGCAGCGAATTATCATCCAGATAGCAACGATTCAAATCGGTGATCTCTAATTCACCACGTTTTGATGGTTTGAGTTCGCGGGCAAACTTCGGAGCGCGCGAGTCATAAAAATACAGGCCGGTAACCGCGTAGTTCGACTTCGGTTGATCGGGTTTCTCTTCAAGCCCGATTACCCGGTCATCGGCGTCAAACTCGGCGACGCCGTAAGCGCGTGCGTCTTTTACCCAGTATCCAAAAACAGTCGCACCGCATTCGCGCGCATCGGCGCGCTTCAATAGCTCGGTCATACCTGCGCCGTGAAAAATATTATCTCCGAGCACCAAACAACTGGGTGCGCCGTCTAAGAATTCCTCACCAATGATTAGCGCTTGTGCCAAACCATCCGGGCTCGGCTGCACCGCATACTGGATATTCATACCCCATTGCGATCCATCGCCGAGCAGGCGCTGAAACAGTTCCTGTTCGTGCGGCGTGTTGATGATCAGCACATCACGCATTCCGGCGAGCATGAGTACGCTCAGCGGGTAGTAAATCATTGGCTTGTCGTACACCGGCAGCAGTTGTTTGCTGATCGCCTGGGTAATCGGATAAAGCCGTGTGCCTGATCCGCCCGCTAGAATAATTCCTTTACGTTGCATCTTCAGGCCTCCAGGCCAATCCGGTCGAGCCGGTAACTACCATCGAGAATGTGTTGCACCCACGTATCGTTTTGCAAATACCAGTCGACGGTTTTTGCTATGCCTTCTTCGAAGCCGAGGGTGGGCGCCCAGTCTAATTCGGTTTTGAGTTTGCTGGCGTCGATCGCATAACGACGGTCGTGACCGGGGCGATCTTTCACATAAGTGATCAGCGATTGACGCGCACGACCATCAGCTAGCGGCTGGTGCGCATCGAGCAGATCGCAAATACGCTGAACCACTTGTATGTTCTGGCGCTCGGCATCGCCACCGACATTATAGGTTTCACCCACTCGACCTGCTTGGAGCACACGGCGAATGGCCGCGCAGTGGTCGGTCACGTACAACCAGTCGCGCACATTTTTACCATCGCCATAAACCGGCAAGGATTCGCCCTTGCTGGCCCTTTGAATGATCAGCGGAATGAGCTTTTCCGGAAATTGCAGCGGACCGTAGTTGTTCGAGCAGTTGGTCGTGAGTACCGGCAGGCCGTAGGTATGATGAAACGCGCGAACCAGATGATCGGAGGCCGCTTTAGATGCCGAGTACGGCGAATTCGGTGCAAAAGGCGTGGACTCAGTGAAGTATCCGCTATCGCCTAAGGACCCGTACACTTCATCGGTGGATACATGCAGAAAACGGAACGCATCTTTTTTTGTGCCCGGCAGTTCACGCCAATAGTCGCGCGCTTCTTCGAGCAGTGCCAGGGTGCCGACCACATTGGTCTGAATAAACGCCGCCGGCCCGTCGATGGATCGATCGACATGGCTTTCAGCGGCAAAATTAACAATGGCCGTGGGCTGATGCTCGCGCAATAGCTGAGCCACCAGGGCGCGATCTGCGATATCACCATGAACAAAATGATGGTCCGGATCGCTGTCCAGCGAACTTAAGCTCTGCTGGTTGCCCGCATAGGTTAATGCGTCGAGGTTGATGATTCGCGCCACTCGTGCACGACGTGCTTCCAGCACGAAATTGGCGCCGATAAAACCTGCGCCTCCGGTTACCAACCATGTCTGCATGTAGCCGCTCCGTTAGTGAAACTAAACCCGTTATTTTACAGGTTCTGGTAGTTCGGGCCCGCGCCACCTTCCGGGGTGACCCAGTTGATTATCTGGTAGGGATCCTTGATGTCACAGGTTTTACAATGGACACAGTTGGCCGCATTGATTTGCAGTTGCCGATCAGCGCCTTCGCCCACCATTTCATAAACGTTTGCGGGGCAAAAGCGTGTACACGGATTGCCATATTCCTCCGCGCAGCGTGTGATGCAGATGTTGGTATCGCTGACCTGCAGGTGCACCAGCTGGTCTTCATCGTGCTCGGTGGCAGCAAAATAGACGCCCGACAATCGGTCGCGCGGAGCCAGACTGCGTTCCACATAGTCGGCGCCCAGGGGATTCTCCTTGAGCCGCTGGTCGAGCGCCGAATGATCGGCACTCACGCGCATGGTCCACGGCGATAATCCGGCGGTGATCGTTTCCCAAATCGAATTGAGCAAACCGAACCACATGCCTTTTTTGAAGCCCGGCTTAAAATTGCGCACGGTATGCAGCTCTTTCATAACCGCAGAATTGCGCAATGTGGCATCCCAGCCCGCCGCAACGGCGCCGTGCGTGACCACATGATCGGCGGCTAAGATCGCCGAGCGCATTGCCTGATGCACGCCTTTAATTTTCGGCACATTGACCAGGCCGGCCGCACAGCCGATCAACATCGCGCCGGGCATTTCAACTTTTGGAAGGCTCTGATAGCCGCCGGTCGTGATGACCCGGGCGCCGGCCGAAACAATCGTGCCGCCTTCGAGCAACGACTTCACACTGGGATGATGTTTCCACTGCTGGAAGGCTTCGTAGGGTTCGTAGTTGGGGTCGCTATAGTCGAGACCTGAGACATAGCCCAGTGCAACGCGATCTTTATCAAGGTGATACAAAAAGCTGCCGCCATAGGTTTGAGTGTTCGCCGGCCAGCCCATTGAGTGAACAATTTTGCCCGGCTCACTACGCCCGGCTGGCAATTGCCACAATTCTTTGATGCCGATGGAATAGCTTTGCGGATCACTGTCATGGTCCAGGTCGAATTTTTTGATCAGCTGCTTACTCAGATGACCGCGCGCGCCTTCAGATAGCACGGTTAATTTGGCGACAATATCGATGCCTTGCGTGTAAGCCGCTTTATGACTGCCGTCTTTGGCCACGCCCATATCGCCGATACGCACGCCGCTAACCGCGCCTTGTGCATCAAATAGCAACTCAGATGCAGCGAAGCCGGGGTAAATTTCAACCCCCAATGCCTCCGCCTGCGGGGCCATCCATGCGCACATCGCACCCAGCGAAACAATAAAGTTTCCGTGGTTGCTCATTTGCGGCGGTGTCGGCATGCGGAACGCATTGTTCTTGGTTAAAAACAAGAACTCATCTTTTCCCGCCGCCACGCATATCGGCGGCGGATTGTTGCGCCAGCCAGGTAGTAATTCGTCGAGCGGACCCGGTTCAATGACCGCGCCGGATAAAATGTGTGCACCGATTGTCGAGGATTTTTCGATGATGCAGACCGACAGTTCTGGCTGCTTTTGTTTGAGCCTTATGGCAAAGGACAGTCCGGCCGGGCCAGCGCCCACCACTACCACGTCATACTGCATCTGATCGCGTTCGCTCATTGGTCTTTCCTTGCGTGATTCCCCATTGTCTAATGACTGGCGCTGATCGGCAATGTCACGTCGATTAATCACAAGCCCCTGAGCGCAACCAAGATTGCCCGTAGAATTGACTATCCGCCCGCTAAGGCAGCAGTTGAAGGACGCAACGATTCATGTATTTGGGTGAGATTCTTTCCATATTAAGTGCGCTGACCTGGGCTTTCGGTGTGATTTTGTACCGTCAGCTGGGTACCCAGCTGTCACCTTTGCGCCTGAACTACCTGAAAAATGCCCTGGTGTTACTCATGTTGATACCCGCGGTTCCGCTGGTGCATGGATGGGCGATTCCCAGCCTGAATGCCGAGCAATGGATATTGGCACTGGCCAGCGGCGCCTTAGGAATTGCGGTGGCCGACACGATGTATTTTCGTGCACTTAATGAGCTGGGCGCGGCCCGTATGGGGGTGATCGGCAACTTCTACAGTCCGTTCGTCATTGCCTTGAGTTTTTTGTTTTTAGATGAGCGGCTCAATTTGACCCAATTTATTGGTTTCGCTCTGGTCAGCCTGGGCGTGTTGATGGTGGGCTCGCCGGATGGCAGCACAAGCGATAGAAGCCGGGTGGGCAAGGGTGTCTTGCTGGGCGTTCTGGCCATTTTCCTGATGGCCGCGGCGATCGTAATGATTAAGCGGGTGCTGGAAGATCTGCCCTTGTTGTGGGTTACCGCGATTCGCATGATCGGCGCCTTACTGGGGTTGGCCGTACTGGTGCGTTGGCGCGGTCGATCGATCTTGCCGTGGCGCGGCGTGCATATGCCGGGTCTGTGGCCTCGTCTGATTCTGGCCGCATTTGTCGGTCAGTTTCTGTCGATGATCTTCTGGCTGGGCGGTTACAAGTACACCCTGGCCTCGGTGGCGGCAATTCTTAATGAAACGGCATCCATTTTTATCCTGTTGTTTGCCGCCTGGCTCTTGCGCGAACGGCTCAATCTGCGTTCAATCATCGGTGTGAGCCTGAGTTTTGCAGGTGTTGCCTGTATGCTAATTGCATCGCAGGCTTGAACGGAGTGTGCAGATGAGCCAAAAGCCGGGTTTCCAGGTTTCCGATGAGAATCCGGATCGGCTGCAGTTGCATGGCTCTTGGGTTATGACGCATGTGCAAGCCGCACACACTCAATTGGCCCGCCTGCCCTCGGGCGTAACACAGATTGATTTGACCGCGCTTGATCGGGTGGACGCCAGTGGTGCCATGCTGATCTGGCAGATATCAGACAAACTGGGCGTGGCCTGGGACTCGGTTATTCACAAGGAGCAAGATGCCGCTTTGCTCAAGGCCGTCTGGGATATTTGCGATCACCCGGAATCGCGCAAAAAACGGAATTTCGGCTTTCGCGACATGCTCGGGCGAATCGGCTACTGGGTAGAGGACTACACCAGGGAAGTGCTTGCCCTGCTGGGTTTTGGTGGTCAGGCCTTGCTGACGACTCTTCGCGTGCTGCCCTTTCCGATGCGCTGGCGGGTAACCTCAACGGTGCATCACATGGAGCAGGTGGGGCTCGATGCAGTTCCTCTGGTTGCACTACTTAGTTTCATGATCGGTGCGGTGATCGCTTTTTTAGGCGCGACTGTTTTGCGCGACTTTGGCGCTGAGATTTTTGTCGTAGAGTTAGTCGGTATTTCCTTCCTGCGCGAATTTTCATCGCTGTTAGCGGCTATTTTGTTGGCCGGTCGAACCGCCAGTGCCTTCACCGCACAAATTGGCGCAATGAAAAGCGGCGAGGAAATCGATGCGATCCGGACGATGGGGCTCGATCCGATGGAGTTGCTCGTATTGCCGCGATTATTTGCGTTGGTAATGATGCTACCGCTGCTGACGTTTGTGGCGATGATCGCAGGCATTTTGGGCGGCATGCTCGTCGGTGTTCTTAATCTGGGCCTATCGCCGGAAATGTTTTTAGCGCGGCTGCAGGACATGCTGGAGATGCGACATTTCTGGGTAGGCATGAGCAAGGCGCCTATTTTCGCCATCGTGATCACGCTCATTGGTTGCCTTGAGGGCTTCCAGGTACAGGGCACAGCCGAATCGGTCGGTGAGCGCACCACCTCGAGCGTCGTTCAGTGCATTTCTGTGGTCATTTTAATTGATGCGTTTGCTGCACTTTGGTTTATGGAGATGGGCTGGTGAGTGCGGACGAAAATGTCATCAGCGTTCGTAACCTACGCACTGCATTCGGCGCACAGGTGGTGCACGATGGACTCAACGTAGATGTTAAAAAAGGCGAGATCCTCGGCGTTGTCGGCGGGTCGGGTAGCGGCAAGTCGGTATTGATGCGCGCAATCCTGGGTTTATTGCGGCCGGCCTCCGGCAGCATCAGGGTATTGGGAATCGACCCGCACTCGGAGCGGGCACACGACGAAGCACACATTGAGCGACATACCGGTGTGTTGTATCAGGGCGGCGCATTATTCTCGTCTTTGAGCGTACTCGATAATGTCGCGATGCCAATGCGCGAGCATTACAAGGAGTTGGATCCGGCATTGATGCGGGCCTTAGCGTTATTGAAAATTCGCTTAGTTGGTCTGAATCGCGAAGCGGCCGGAAAATTTCCATCACCACTGTCTGGCGGCATGCGCATGCGCGCCGGTATCGCGCGCGCGCTGTCCTTAGATCCCGATCTACTCTTTTTGGA
>CBDUOG010000080.1:0-7566 GCA_965368785.1 uncultured Gammaproteobacteria bacterium
GTGCTAAATCTATTGCACTAGTTGTTCAGAACGGAGTTATGCACGATCCCGGATCGGACCAGAACTCCGGCACCTGCCGATAACACTCGAGTTTGATCGTCAAGCAATACTGCAAAGGGCAACTTACCCAGTTCGTTTCCGAACAATTTACGTTGCAACGGCCACGCACCGTCCGCCGCCACCCAAACTTCACCATCGATGTCATATTCGATTAGTGCGGCTTTGAGCGATGAAGGTTCCTCATCAAGGGATACATAAACTACTCGCTGCTCCGACGCGCCTTGCTCGTGAGACTGTCTGCTTCTAATTACTTCGACGCACTCTTTGCACCAACTGGCCCAAAACACGACTAGGCTGTCCTGACCCTTGAGTTCGTCAAAGCTTCGCGAATTACCCTGCAGATCGGTGAGCTCAATGCGATCAATCATCCGGCCACGCACTTCGGCTTCGCCCGGCGCAAACGCGCCCATCAGATCAGCGACCACCGCCGCACCGGCGATCGTCACCATTGACGAGAAAATTAGCCCCCAAACTGACCGCGACTGCATGAATCCCAATCCTTGCACGCTCACGCATACCCCTGCGTACTGAGCACTTTAGGGCTAATTTTATCGGTCGGGAAGAAAATTTTTTCAAATTTGCTGATTCGCCGATCAATGTCTTAGGGCCTACGGATATATCCGAAGTTCACTGCTATTAAGGACGAATACGTAGATTCGGCGTAAAATGGGCAGATTACATTGGAGTAAACCATGAGCCTGTCCAGCGAAACCCGCGAGAAAATTGAGACCTTACTTACCGGCAACCCGGTCGTGCTGTTTATGAAGGGGTCACCCAGTCAGCCGCAATGCGGTTTTTCGGCTAAGGCCTCGGGCATCCTGAATTCCCTGGTTGGCGAATACGCGCATATCAATGTGCTGGCCGACCCGGAACTGCGCGAGGGCATCAAGGTATATGGCCAGTGGCCAACCATTCCGCAGTTGTATATCAAGGGCGAGCTGGTCGGCGGATCGGACATCATTGAGCAAATGCTCAATTCCGGTGAATTGCACCAGGCCTTGGGCATTAAGGCGCCGGATCGCACAGCACCGACCATCAGCATAAGTGCTGCTGCGGCCAAGGCCATCAACGATGCGATGGCCAACCAACCGGCGGGTCTGGGTCTGCACCTGAGTATTGATGCGCGATTTAACGCTAACTTTGAACTCAAACCAGCCACCGGCAACGAAATCATCAGTGAGTCGGCCGGAATCAAAGTGCATTTTGATTTAGCCAGCGCGCAGCGCGCCAATGGACTGTCGATTGACTGGGTCGAAGACGTTCGCGGTGCGGGCTTGGCGATTAGCAATCCGAATGCGCCGGCACAGGTTAAAGCGCTGAGCGTTGAAGAACTCAATGCCAATCAATCGGCTTATACGATTATCGATGTGCGACCGATGCATGATCGCAACGCGGTGGCATTTCCCCTGGCAAAACATGTGCTTGATGAAAGCACCATGGACGAACTGGCGACCTTGCCTAAAGACACTGCCCTGGCGTTCTTATGCCATCACGGCAACTCCAGTCGTCAGGCTGCCGAGCACTTCCGTAGCCTGGGCTTCAATAACGTCTCGAATATTGAGGGCGGCATTGACGCATGGTCGCAGAATGTCGATAGCAATATTCCGCGCTATTAAGTTGAAATTTGCATAGCAAAAAGCCGCGATTCGGTCGCGGCTTTTTTTGGTCCGGAAACTTTTAGTCGAAGCGCAGGTGCCTAACCGACTTACCCTTGCGCCGCACTAACTTCAGAGCCTCAATGCCAATCGTAATGTGACGATCGACGAAATTGGTGCTTACCGCTTTGTCTGAATCCTCAGTTTTGACGCCCTCGGGAATCATCGGCTGATCCGATACCAGTAACAGCGCGCCAGTTGGAATGGAGTTGGCAAAACCCGCCGAAAATATCGTTGCCGTTTCCATGTCGATGGCCATGCTGCGCAAGCTGCGCAGATATTCTTTGAACTTATCGTCATGTTCCCAAACGCGGCGATTGGTGGTGTACACCGTGCCGGTCCAGTAGTCGAAACCGCTGTCGCGTATCATCGTTGAAATCGCGCGCTGCATCGCAAATGCTGGCAACGCCGGTACTTCGGGCGGCAGGTAGTCGTTAGATGTGCCGTCGCCGCGAATGGCGGCTATGGGCAAAATCAGATCGCCGATCGCATTCTTGCGTTTTAGCCCGCCACACTTGCCCAGAAATAAAACCGCCTTAGGATCGATTGCACTCAATAAATCCATCACCGTGGCAGCATTCGCACTGCCCATGCCGAAATTAATCATGGTAATTCCGTCGGCCGTAGCCGTAGGCATCGGACGGTTACGATTCAGCACTTCGGCACCGGTCATCGCGGCAAACTGATCCAGATAACCGGAAAAGTTAGTCAGCAAGATGAATTCGCCGAACTGCTCCAAACTCAAGCCCGTGTAGCGCGGCAACCAATTGGCAACGATTTCTTCTTTTGTTTTCATATTTCTCCTGATGAACTGTCCCGCAGCCTTCCGCGGGTACCTATGACTTATGGCCTATGGGGCAAGCGCCTGATCACGCTAGGGTAGCAGGCTACTCTCTGGGAGGTCACGATGAAACTGACACAACTGGCGGCTATCACAGCTGCGCTGGTATTTTCTGCAGCAACAGCGGCGGCCAACAAGCCGATATTAAAGGACCCGTATCCCAGCACCTATCGGGCGCTTGCGTCAGTACCCACCCTGATTCGCAATGCGACGATTTTAACCGGCACCGGTGAGCGCATTGATGGCGGTCAATTGCTGTTGCAAGACGGTAAAATTCAAGCGATCGGAAAACAGTTAGACGCACCGGCTGATGCGCAAATTATCGACGCTCAAGGAAAATGGGTCAGCCCCGGAATCATCGACGTACACTCGCATTTAGGCGTATATCCAAGTCCCGGCGCGACTGCTCACCAGGACGGCAATGAGATTACCAATCCGATTACCGCACAGGTCTGGGCAGAGCACTCGGTGTGGCCGCAGGATGAAGGCTTTAATGCAGCGCGTGCCGGTGGCGTGACCTCAATGATGGTGTTGCCGGGTTCGGCCAATCTGATCGGTGGTCGCGGCGTCACCCTGAAAAACATTCCGGCGCGCAGCTATCAGGCAATGAAATTCCCGAATGCGCCATGGGGCTTGAAAATGGCATGTGGCGAGAACCCGAAACGGGTTTATGGTGGCCGCGGCACCGCGCCGGGTACGCGCATGGGTAATGTCGCCGGCTACCGGAATGCGTATATCGAGGCACGTGAATACTTAAAGTCGATGCAGGCCGCGCAGACCGATGACTCCCAGAGCACGCGCAAGAAGCGTAAGAAGTCTGCAGAAAATGGCGCAAAGCCACCGAAACAGGATCTGCGCCTGGAAACTCTGGCGGCGGCGATGAATGGCGAGATCAAAGTGCAGATTCACTGCTATCGCGCCGATGAAATGATGACGATGATCGATCTGAGTAAAGAATTCGGGTTTCAGATCTCAGCATTCCATCATGGCGTGGAGGCGTACAAGATTGCCGACAAGCTCGCCGAAGAAAAAATTTGCGGCGCACTCTGGGCCGACTGGTGGGGCTTCAAAATGGAAGCCTACGATGGAATTCAGGAAAACATCCTGATGGTCGACAAGCAGGGTAAAGGATGCGCAGTTGTGCATTCGGATTCTTCAGAAGGCATCCAGAGACTCAATCAAGAAGCCGGCAAAGTGATTGGTCAAGCCCAACGCATTGGCATGGATGTCAGCCCCGAACACGCGATTCGTTGGATTACCAGCAACGCAGCACACGCCATTGGCATTGACGAAATGACTGGTTCGTTGGAAGTCGGAAAAATGGCTGACGTTGTGCTGTGGAGTCAAAACCCGTTCAGCGTCTACGCCAAGGCTGAAAAAGTCTGGGTAGATGGCGCGCTAACCTACGATCAAAAAGACCCGGGCAGACAGGCCACCTCGGACTTCATGTTAGGACAGGAGCTTGCACAATGATCCGCAGCAAAATGAAACAACTCATCTTAAGTACTGCTGTTGCGTTGAGCCTGAGCTCGGTTAGCCAAGCGCAATCGTTCCTCATTGAAAATGCCACTGTGCACACGATGGGCGCACGCGGCACCTTGCAGCAAACCGACGTGCTCATCGAAAACGGATTGATCAAAGCCATTG
The DNA here is from genome assembly GCA_965368785.1 of uncultured Gammaproteobacteria bacterium. Classification (GTDB taxonomy): domain Bacteria; phylum Pseudomonadota; class Gammaproteobacteria; order Xanthomonadales; family Xanthomonadaceae; genus Silanimonas. Next base: position 4,204 of record CBDUOG010000080.1, read on the forward strand.
GTGTCGACTTAGCGGCACCTACAGGTGTTGCAAAAATTGATGCCAAAGGTCTGCCATTGACTCCAGGTCTATTTGGCGGACTTACCGCCTTGGGGCTAGAGGAAGTGTCCGGTGAAGTGGGAACGGTGGACAACAACTTAACGTTTCCGATCCCACCCTCCGGCGCTGAAACCCGATGGCGTCCGGAGTTTGATGTTGTTCCTGCGTTCAATCCGAAGTCAGCGGTGATTCAAGTAAACCGGGTTGAAGGCCTGACCTACTCGGTCCTTTCGCCGAGCCTCGGAGCCAACGGCAGTTTCGTTGCCGGCCAAGGCGCTGCGGTACGTTTGAATGGCGATTATGAAGCGGCAATGCAGGGCAGTCGCAGCCTGTTCATTAACTTAGGCTCGGATTCGATGGCGACGTCTGCCGGCAGTCGCGCGGCGCAGTACATGCTGCTGGATCAAGCCATCGGCGAAGTCCGTGCGAAAGACAAATCCGACGCGATGCTGTTAACCGCGGCGGGTCGTGACACGATGGCCGCGTATATGCGTGGCGGTCGAGTTGTGGTCGATGTCGATCGTGCCGCAGATATTCTGCAAGTGATCAAACTGGCCAAGCGCTACGGATTCAAATTGATCATTGCCGGCGGCGCGGAAGCCTGGATGGTTGCAGATCAACTCGCTGCGGAAAATATTCCGGTTGCTGTTGATGCGCTGGCCAACTTACCCGGCGACTTCGATTCGCTCGGCTCTCGCTTAGACAACGCTGCGTTACTACAGCGTGAGGGTGTTCAAGTGCTGTTCTCGCAAGCCGGCGATGCAACGCACAATGCGCGAAAAATCAGACAACTCGCTGGTAACGCTGCGGCCAATGGTATGGATTGGAATGCGGCATTGGCTGGCATCACTCGTACACCGGCAGAAGCATTCGGCGTTGCCAATCAGATCGGCAAAATTGAAGTCGGCATGAAGGCAGACCTGGTGCTTTGGAGCGGCGATCCGTTGGAAGTGACCGAATATGCGGTTAAGGTCTGGATTGATGGCAAAGCGCTACCCATGCAAAGTCGCCAGACATTGCTGCGGGATCGCTATATGCGCAACGATCAATCAATGCCAGTACAGTATCCCGCTAGTGAGTAACTCAGCAACGGCGCTCAGCGCCGTTGTTTCGTTTAGACGATCAAGGAATCCACCCAGATGAATTATTTCAACTCAAAAAAAGCAGTCATGCTCAGCGGCCTCTCGCTGACCCTGGTTGCGGCACTAGCCAGTGCCGGCCCGCAAGCGGCCAAGACAAGCGACGCGGACAAAGGAAAAACCAAGCCCGAAGAAAAGGCCTGGGATATCGAAGCGGCAGTAGAAGGTGAAAAGGCAATTAGTTTCACCACCGATGAGGGCACATGGATTGATCTGGACGTCAGCCCCGATGGCAAGACCATTGTGTTTTCGATGTTGGGTGATATTTATACGATGCCGATCACTGGCGGCACAGCGACCGTGATCAGTAAAGGCAAAGCCTGGGATGTTCAGCCGCGTTTTTCGTCTGACGGAAAGGAAATCGCATTCACTTCTGATCGGGGCGGCGGCAACAATTTGTGGCGCATGAAATCTGACGGCAGCGAACCCTTCCAAATCAGCAAGGAAGACTTCCGCCTGATGAACTCGCCCAGCTTTTCGCCCGATGGCCGGTTTGTCGTGGGTAAGAAGCATTTCACCTCGCAGCGTTCCTTAGGCGCCGGTGAGCTGTGGTTGTATCACCGCGATGGCGGTGCCGGCCTGCAGTTAACTACTAAGAAAAACGATCAGCAAGATCTGGGCGAGGCCACTTTCTCGGCCGACGGGCGCTACATTTATTTTTCAGAAGACGTAAGCCCGGGTCCCAACTTTCAATACAACAAGAGCGCACACGGACTGATCTACGCGACGAAACGCTTGGACCGTGAAACCGGCAAGGTCGAAACCATCGTTTCAGCACCGGGCGGTGCGGTTAGTCCGCAGCCGTCGCCGGATGGCAAACGTCTGGCCTACGTCAAACGCGTTCGAGACAAATCGGTACTGCACGTGCTCGATTTAAAATCAGGGCAAACCAAGGCACTTTGGGATGGCCTAACCCATGACCAGCAAGAGGCATGGGCAATTTTCGGACCCTATACCAAGTTTGACTGGACGCCCGACTCCAGTGCGATGGTTATATGGGCGCAGGGCAAGATTTGGAAAGTTGATGCCAACAGCGGCAAGGTCAGCAACATTCCGTTCAGCGCAACCGTCGAGCAAAGCCTGTTACCTGCACTGCGCTTTACCCAGCAACTGGATGGCGAGCAGTTTGAAGCAAAAATGATTCGCGACGCGGCAACCAGCCCCGATGGCAAAACCCTGGTTTTCCATGCGGTCGGTCAACTCTGGCGCAAACAATTGCCCAGTGGCAAGCCGACCTCTTTGGTTTCCACACCCGGTCAGTTCCAGTATCAGCCCTCCTTCTCTGCCGATGGCCGCTCCTTGCTGTTTACGACTTGGAACGATGAGACCCTGGGCGCCATCTGGTCGATGGATGTACGCAGTGGTCGAATTAAAAAAATCAGCGCTGAACCGGGTTTTTATTACAGTCCGCGCTTTTCTCCCGATGCCAAATCCGTGGTCTATTCGCGTTTCTCCGGCAACGGCCTGACCGGTTCGTTGTGGAGCTCGGAACGTGGCGTCTACACCATTTCGGCTAATGGCGGAAAAGCGCAACAGATCGTCGACAATGGTGTAGAACCTCAGTTCAGCGCGGATGGCTCGCGTGTGTATTACTTCACCGGCGGTGGCGTGAGTAAAAAACTGATGAGTGCGGGACTGCACGGTGAAGATCCGCGTGAAGTATTTAATTTGAAATATGTCGATTTTGTCAGCATCAGCCCCGACGGCAGAAACGTTGCTTTCACCGAACTGTTCAACGCCTATGTCGCGCCGCTGCCGACCACCGGCAACTCGATTGAGCTGAGCAAAGATATTAAATCACTACCGATTACCCGCCTGAGCGAAGATGTCGGCTCGTACCTGCATTGGTCCGACGCGCAGACATTGCACTGGATGGTTGGCAATCAATATGTCAGCCGCAAGCTGGGAGCTGAAAAAGATGACGGTGGCGTTGCGGTTGGGCTCACGGTTAAAACAGATAAGCCCGAGGACGTCTTCGCGTTCATCGGTGCACGCATTATTACAATGCGTGATGCCGAAAAGTCTCAGGAAGTCATCGAAGACGGTGTATTAATCGTCAGTGGCAATTCAATTAGCGCCGTGGGTGCCAATGGCTCGGTAAGCATTCCGGCCAATGCGCGTCGAATTGATGCCAAAGGCAAGACCATTTTTCCGGGCATCATTGATGCGCATGCACATGCAGCGC
>CBDUOG010000081.1:0-7386 GCA_965368785.1 uncultured Gammaproteobacteria bacterium
GTCGATGTGGTCGGCGACTTGCGTGAGTCAGCCGAGGTTATCGCGATTCCGGATTAATTGCGGAGGTGCAATGAATGCACGCAACATTCAGAGTTCTGATGATGCTTGGTTTAACACTGTCGTGTGCCTTGCCATCCAGCGTTGCTGGCCAAAATGCAGCGATGACTAAGCCGACTCAGGCCGAATTAGCACGCAGCGCGATCGTCTCCGCGCTGTACACCGCCGATGCTGCGCAGGCGCAAATTGTCGAAATTCATCGGGAGCACAGGCGCTGGCCTACGGCCGAAGAAGCGGCCCAAATGAAGTCGAGCGATGATCAGATCGCGTATTTGCGTGTCGGCGAGCTGGGTGTGATTACCTTGACCATACAATCGCCGGCGTCGCTTAGCGGTCGACTGTTAGTGTTAACGCCGATGGCCAATCGCCCCGGCGCCGTCGGCTGGATCTGCCACGCCGTTGGCATCCCCAAAGAGCATTTACCCCCGAATTGTTTTGTGGCTTAAACCAGCATGATGTGTTGTCGCATGCTGTAAAGCACAAACAACACTTCTTCTTGCTCGCGTTGACCGATCTTGTTTTTCTCTAAGGCAAGCAAAGCATCGTTAAGCACTTCCATAAATTCACGGGCGGAAATATTCATGCCCTTATGTGCGGCCAACATGTCTTTGCCCTGATACACCTGCGGACCACCCGTGCCGGTGATAAAGAACGTAGCAGCGGCGTGTTTGAGTTTGCCCAAATCGCTATTTGCAAAGCGGGTCGAAATAAATTTATTGGCCACGTGGTTATCAACCACATCATTGGCAATTTGGGTGATGCCTTCGGTACCGCCAAGACGCTCAAACAAGGACTTGCTCATACTGGGCTCCATTTGTGATCAATGCATTGGGACTGATCTTCGGGCGAGGGACGATGTGCCGCCACGCCCGAAAAATTTAACACCGGGCAGAATCTATGGTAAGTACAGATTATGTAGTGACAGCTTACCCCCCCCCTGCAGCGTCATCTGGAGGTGTGTAATGAAGTCTTATGGACAGTTTTGCCCCTTGGCCCAGGCCACGCAGTTATTGTGCGAGCGCTGGACCTTAATTGTGGTGCGCGAATTGCTGGCCGGCAGCACCCGATTTAATGAACTTAAAAAGGGCGTGCCGTCGATGTCGCCCACCTTGTTGTCGACGCGACTGCGGCAACTGACCGAGTCCGGCGTGATTGAGCGCAGCGGCTCGCCCGGTGATTACAGTTATGAGTTGACTCAGGCCGGGCGCGAACTGAAACCGGTTGTCGAATTGCTCGGTGCCTGGGGCCATCGCTGGGCCCGATCCAATTTAAGCAGTAACGATCTGGATGCCGGATTGCTGATGTGGGATATGCGCCGATCGGTCAATCCGGGCGTGTTTCCGTATCACCGCATCGTTGTGCAATTTGAATATCCCGATGCGCCGGCCGGCGCGCGCGATTGGTGGCTGGTGTCGGAGCAGGGCACGGTGGAGCTGTGCCTATCGGACCCCAACTACGATGTCTCGGTGCACGTGCGCTGCCCGTTGAAGGTTATGACTCAAGTTTGGATCTGCGAGCGCGAGTTTAATGAGGCGGTTCGCTCCGGCGACATCAAACTCAGTGGTGATCCTAAATTGATTGCCGGTATGCACAAATGGCTACAAAGCAGCGCCTTATCGAGACTGGGCCTGGTCGAACCGATGCCGGATGTGGCCTGGGCTGAAGCCTGAGCACATTGCCTCAGTCATGCACCCGCGCCACGTGCGACAATAGGCGATGACTAAATTTGATCAAATTGCGCTGCCTGCAGCGCTGATTCAGGCGGTTGACGCGCTGGATTACAGCCAGATGACCGAGATTCAAGCCAGCGCCTTGCCGCTAATGCTGGAAGGAAAAGACGTATTGGCACAGGCCAAAACCGGCAGCGGCAAAACCGCGGCGTTTGCCTTGGCCATGTTGGCGTTGATGGATGCCGAACAGGGCCGGCTGCAATCGCTGGTGTTATGTCCCACCCGCGAATTGGCCGAACAGGTCGCCAAAGAAATTCGCGCGCTAGCCCGGTTTATTCCGAACATTAAAGTTGTGAGCCTGTGTGGCGGCATTCCGGTGCGCGCACATATGAACTCGCTTACCCACGAACCGCATATCGCGGTCGGTACGCCGGGGCGTTTAAAAGAGCTGATTGATAACGGTGCGCTCAAACTTAATGAGCTGCGCACGGTGGTTCTGGATGAAGCGGACCGCATGTTGGATATGGGCTTTTTAGATGCGATCCGGGCGATATTGAAAAAGACCCCGGGCAGTCGCAAAACCTGGCTGTTCTCAGCGACGTATCCGAATGAAATCCGTGAGATCAGCAAACAGTTTCAACGCGATCCGCAGGAAATTGTGGTGGAATCGCAGCACGATGAAAGTGTGATTCAGCAGTACTTCTACGAAGTGGAGCCGGCACGCAAAGCCGATGCGGTGGTCAGCTTGTTGCTGCAGAACAAACCCGAGAGTTGCCTGATTTTCTGCAACACCAAAATCGATGCCAAAGAACTCACCGATACCCTGAATAACCGGGGCATTTATGCCATCGAATTACATGGTGACTTAGAGCAGCGCGATCGCGATGAGACCTTGCTTAAATTTGCCAATGGCAGCTGCCGGGTGCTGGTTGCCACCGATGTCGCCGCGCGCGGACTGGATATTAAGTCCCTGCCGATGGTGATTGCCTATGAGCTGGCGCACGATGCTGAAGTTCATGTGCACCGTGTCGGGCGAACCGGCCGCGCCGGTGAAACGGGCATGGCCTTAAGTTTAGTGTCGAGCCGCGAAATGGGCCGCACCGAAAAAATTGAAGGGATGCTCGGCGGCCAGTTGCCATGGGCACGCTTGCCGAGTCCCGACCGAGCCGCACAAATGCCCGAACCGGCGATGCGCACCATGGCTTTGGATGCCGGTCGTCAGGACAAGCTGCGCCCCGGCGATATTCTCGGTGCGCTCACCGGCGTGGCCGGTTTGCAAGGCACGCAAATTGGCAAGATCGACGTGTTTACCACGCGCTCGTATGTCGCGATAAACAGCAAAGTGTTTGATAAAGCGTTCGACACTTTGCGCCGCGAAAAAATTAAGGGCCGCAGCATCCGGGTGCGCAAGATTTGATTGGGCGGTCCTATCCGTGCCCGGCATTGGCTAGAATGAGCCGGTGAATCCTAGCCAGCCAACTGCTGAAGACGAATTGTTCCCGCGGCAAAGCGGCGCACAGCCCTTAGCCGAACGCATGCGGCCGCAAACGATTGATGAGATGGTTGGCCAGCGGCGCCTGTTGGCGCCCGAATCGGCGCTGCGTAAATCGATTGAGGCCGGGCAAATCCATTCGATGATTTTGTGGGGTCCGCCGGGCTGCGGTAAGACGACTCTGGCCTTGTTGCTGGCCAAGTATGCCAAGGCACGCTTTCGTGCAATCTCTGCGGTGTTATCGGGTTTGCCGGATGTACGCAAGGTGCTTGCAGAAGCCGGTCAATTATTTGAGCATGGCGAGCGCACCGTATTGTTTGTCGATGAGGTGCATCGGTTTAATAAAGTGCAGCAGGATGCATTTTTGCCGCATATCGAACGCGGCAGCATTTTGTTTATTGGCGCGACTACCGAGAATCCCAGCTTTGAATTGAACTCGGCTTTGCTCTCGCGGTGTCGCGTGCATGTGCTCGAGGCAATCGGTATTGATGATATTTGTGTCTCGCTCACGCGCGCATTATCCGATGACGAACGCGGTTTAGGCGCGATGAAAATTACCGCGCAAGCCGAGCAGCTCGGGCTGATTGCACAGGCCGCCGATGGCGATGTGCGGCGCGGCCTGACCTTGCTGGAAATTGCCGCTGAGCTTGCCTCTGCTGAAGGCGGGCAGATAACCGACGCTTTATTGGTGCAAGTGCTGGCCGATCGCACGCGCCGCTTTGATAAACAAGGCGAGCAGTTTTACGACCAGATTTCCGCCCTGCATAAGTCGGTGCGCAGTTCTAATCCAGACGCTGCGCTGTACTGGTTTACCCGCATGCTCGATGGCGGCTGCGATCCGATCTATCTGGCCCGGCGCCTGACGCGAATGGCCATTGAAGATGTGGGTCTGGCTGATCCGCGGGCGCAAACGATCTGCGTAGAAGCCTGGGAGGTGTATGAGCGATTAGGTTCGCCCGAAGGCGATTTGGCTTTGGCGCAGGCGGTGATTTATCTGGCCAGTTGTGCCAAGTCCAACGCCAGTTACATGGCATTTAAAGCGGCCAAATCCGATGTCGCCCAGGGCGGCACGCTGCCGGTGCCGATGCATCTGCGCAATGCGCCAACTAAGCTGATGAAAGAACTCGGCTACGGTGAGCAATACCAATACGACCACGACAGCGAAGAAGGCATCGCCTATGCGCAAAGTGGATTCCCTGATGAGCTCGGTGAGCAAAATTATTATCAGCCGGTCAATCGCGGGCTGGAAATTAAATTAGGCGAAAAATTGGCAGACATCCGCGCACGACGCGCGCGGGCACTTAAAGACAAAGGCAAAAAATGAACTGGACGATTTTGAGCTTGGTGATGGCCGGCGGCGCATTGGGTGCCGGGTTGCGCTATTGGCTGGGCGAGGCGATGGTCGAAAAGTTCGGTGCCGGTATTCCGTGGAGCACCTTGGCCGTGAATCTGATCGGCTCGTTTTTTGTTGGCTTGGTGTTTAGCTATTTGCAGGGCAAAGAGGGTGCCGCCGCGTATTGGCGCGCGTTCTTGATTATTGGTGTGCTGGGCGCGCTTACGACGTACTCGAGCATCATGCTTGAAGCGCTGATATTTGCCCGCTTTGAACAAGGTCTGCGATGGGTTGGTTATTTTTCCCTGACCCTCACGTTTGGCCTATTATTGGTGTTCGCCGGCGCTCGTGTTGGCGATTGGTTGCGTACTTGAGGGGAGTGGATATGAGAATTTCAATTGCTGCGTTGATGGCAGCGATCATTATGTTTGTCTGGGGTTTTGTTGCGTACATGGTTCTGCCGATTGGCGAGATGGGCTTCCATCAGCCGAATGCGGAAGATCCGATTATTGCTGCGGTTCAAAATGGCGTTCCCAGCGAAGGCATTTATATGCTGCCGAATATTGCGCCGGAGGATTATCAAGACGAAGCCAAGGCGGCGGCGTTCACCGAAAAAGCGCTGAGTAACCCGTACGTGATGGTGGTGTATTCGCCGGAGCCCGCGGATCCGATGGACATGGGCAAAAATTTGGGCATCCAGTTTGTGAGCTTGTTGTTGGCATCGCTATTGGCAGCCTTTGCCGCCAGTTTTGCCAAGAGCTTTGGTCAGCGTTGGACCGTGGTAATGGCGATCGCCGGCTTTGGCTGGCTGATGCATACCATTCCGATGTGGAACTGGTACCGCTTTCCGGCAGACTTTGTGCTGGGCCGGTTAATTGAGCACGGAGTAGGCTGGGGGCTGGCTGGCCTGGCGATTGCCTGGTGGCTGTCACGCGGCTCGAAATAAGCTGGCATCGTTGAAAAGTGGCGGGGTGTTTGCCCCGTCATGCCCGCAGGCCCGATAATAGGGCATTACGTCTAGGTTTTAACTCATGCTTGATCCTGCCTTGTTACGCGGCCAACTGGCCGAGACCGCCGCGCTATTGCGCCAGCGGCGCAATTTCGAATTACCCGAAGCGCAAATCCAGTCGATGGAAGCCGAGCGCAAGACGCTGCAAAGTCGCACCCAGGAATTGCAGAACCTGCGCAATACGCGTTCAAAGGCGATTGGTCAGGCCAAAGCCAAAGGCGAAGACACTGCGGCGTTGATGGCGGAAGTGTCGGGTATCGGCGACGAGCTGAAGCGATCGGAAGCGCGTCTGAGTGTGATTCAGGCAGAGATCGAGGCGATTGCCCTGGGCCTGCCGAATATTCCGCACGACTCGGTGCCATTAGGCAAAGACGAAACCGAAAACACTCAGGTGCATGTATGGGGCACGCCGCGTCAGTTTGATTTTGAGGTTAAGGATCACGTTGAGCTCGGCGCGCGCGATGGCCTACTCGATGGCGACACGGCGGCTAAGCTCAGCGGTGCACGCTTTACCGTGTTGCGCGGTGACATGGCTCGCCTGCATCGGGCGCTGGCCCAATTCATGCTCGATCTGCACACCGGCGAGCATGGCTATATGGAAGTCAATGTGCCGCTAATCGTGAATGACGAGAGCATGCGTGGCACCGGCCAGTTGCCTAAATTTGAGGAAGACCTTTTCTCAACGACTGTGGCTGAAAGCAAGCGTTATCTGATTCCAACATCCGAAGTGCCGCTGACCAATATTGTGCGTGACGCAATTGTCGATAACACCGCATTGCCGATGCGTATGAGCGCGCACTCGATGTGTTTCCGCGCTGAGGCGGGAAGCTACGGCCGCGATGTGCGCGGGATGATTCGCCAGCATCAGTTCGAAAAAGTTGAGCTGGTCTCGATCGCCCGCCCGGGTGAGAGTGATGCCGAGCATGAACGCATGACCCGCTGCGCCGAAACGGTTTTGGAAAAGCTCGGATTGCCGTATCGCAAGGTCTTGTTGTGCAGCGGTGACATGGGTTTCTCGGCGATTAAAACCTACGATCTGGAAGTGTGGCTGCCGAGTCAGAATACCTATCGTGAAATCAGTTCCTGCTCAAACTGCGGCGATTTCCAGGCGCGCCGTATGCAAGCGCGCTGGCGCAACCCGGAGACCGGCAAACCCGAGCTGGTGCATACCTTGAACGGCTCTGGCGTGGCGGTGGGCCGCGCATTGATTGCAGTGCTGGAAAATTATCAGAACGCCGACGGCAGCATCGACGTGCCCGACGTGTTGCAGCCGTATATGGCAGGTAAGAAAAAAGTCTGATCCTAACGAAAAAGCCCGGCTGAGCCGGGCTTTTTTTAATCGCGATTGCGCATGTGATCTTGGAATGATGAGATCAGGCGTTCCCATAAACTTAAGTATTCTTCAATCGCTTCTTTGCTCTGGGTGTACTCGATATCAAAATCCATCTGCAGAATCGGATCTTGTTCGTCGTCCAGGTAAGCAAATGCATAGCGATGTTGGCGATTCCAATCGCTCAGCACCTGCGCACTGGGTTTGTCATTCATTGCCCAGCCGGTTTTAAATTGCAGCGAGCCACAGCGACCTTTCTGGCAGTCGTAGAACACAACGTTGAAGTTCACACCACTGGCGGCCGATAGGATCAACGGGTCACCATCGCCATCCTTTTTGAGTTCGGCTTTGTAGCCCAGCGCTTGCATGATCTCTTGAACTTCTTTGCCTTTGAGGTGTTCTGCTTGCGCCGAGGCCGGGGCCAGGGCTAAAAGCCCGCTGATTAGGGTTGCGGTGAGTAAGTGTTTCATTAAGTCCCTTGATTTACCGTCTTTG
>CBDUOG010000082.1:0-7288 GCA_965368785.1 uncultured Gammaproteobacteria bacterium
TAGCATTCGCTTATTTCGGTTTTAAAATTATTATGAAAAAAACAGTCGGCCAAGCCGCCTGATGAGTAAACAAACCTGGGGAGTTTGAACATGGATACTGCTTCACAACATGGCATGTGGTCATCGCGCCTTGCCTTTATTCTGGCCGCCAGCGGTTCTGCGGTTGGTCTTGGCAACATTTGGCGCTTCCCGTATTTGACCTCGGAAAACGGTGGCGGCGCATTTGTTCTGGTTTATTTAGGCTGCATTTTGTTGATCGGTCTACCGATCATGGCCTCAGAAATTCTGATGGGCCGCGAAGGTCGGATGAGTCCGATCAATGCGATTTTAAAAATCGCCCGCGATGGCGGCCACAGTAAAAACTGGGCGATCATCGGCTGGCTCGGCATGCTCGCCGCGGTGTTGATCTTGAGTTTTTACAGTGTGGTCGCCGGCTGGACGTTAGATTACAGCTGGATCTATCTGGCTGAAATTTTCGGTGGTGAAGGCATCAGCAATCCTAAGGAAACATTCGACGGCTTATTGGCCAACCCGATAAAACTGCTGTTCTGGCATAGCTTGTTCATGCTCATAACATTTGCCGTTGTCGCCAAAGGCGTAGAGAAAGGTCTCGAGCGCGCGGTTAAGTTCTTGATGCCCGCCCTGCTGATCCTGTTGTTGATTCTGGTCGGCTACGGCATGACTACCGGCAAGATGGGTGAAGCGATGAGCTTCTTGTTCTCCCCGGATTTCTCGAAAATCACGCCTAGTACCATATTGGCTGCTCTGGGTCAGGCGTTTTTCTCAATGAGTCTGGGTATGTGCGGCATCATGGCCTACGCGGCATACCTGCCTAAAGATATTTCCATTCCCAACGTCACTGCGACGGTTGCCGGCATGGACACAATGGTTGCCTTGCTCGCCGGTTTGGCGATCTTCCCGGTCGTCATTGCGTTTGGCATCGCGCCGGGCGGCGGTGGACCGGGCTTGATCTTCACCTCTCTGCCCCTGGCCTTTGCTGACATGACCGGCGGCGCCCTGTACGGCTTCGCATTCTTTATGTTGCTGATGTTTGCTGCATGGACCTCATCAATTTCCCTGCTCGAGCCGCCAACCGCTTACATGGTCGAGCGCATGGGCTGGAGCCGCGCCAAGGCAGCCGGCGTGGCAACCGCGGTGATCTGGCTTGTCGGCATCCTGACTATTCTCGGCCTGAACGTGTGGAGCCATGTGACTCTCGGCGGTCGCGACCTGCAGGGCATGATCGAGTTTGTCGCCTCGGATCTGGTCTTACCCATCGGCGGCATGTTAATCGCGCTGTTTGCAGGCTGGGTATTGCACCGCTCGGTCACTCAGGGCGAACTCAATACATTGCCAAACTGGCTGTATTTCACCTGGTTGTGGTTGGTTCGGGTTGTGGCCCCAATTCTGGTCGCTGCGGTACTGATAAATATTATTATCTGATTGCTTGCATCAAATAATTTTGGCGCATAATGCACGGATCGCCGGGGCTTGCCCCGGCGTTTGCGTACGGGCGCATCGCTCCGTGCTTTAGGGGTTTATATGCTGAAAAAATTGCTTGCGGTGAAGCCAGTGCAGCTGGCCGTTGAGGATTCAGGATTTGAAAAAACTCTAGGCGCCAAACAACTGGTTGCTTTAGGAATTGGCGCCATTATCGGTGCCGGTATTTTTGTAATGACCGGCCAGGCAGCGGCGCATCATGCGGGCCCCGCCATCATGCTCAGCTTTGTACTCGCCGGCATGGCCTGCGCATTCGCCGGTCTGTGTTACGCCGAGTTTGCGGCGCTCCTACCCGTATCCGGCAGCGCATATTCTTATGCCTACGCTACGCTCGGTGAAGGCATCGCCTGGTTTATTGGCTGGGCCCTGATTTTAGAATATTTATTCTCCGCATCGGCGGTTGCGGTGGGTTGGTCCGGATACTTCACGTCCTTCCTGCAACATATTGGCTCAGCCACCGGTCTGGATCTACAGATTCCGCATATCCTGCGCGAGGCACCGTTCACCTTTGATCAGAATATCTATCAAAGCACCGGCAGCATCTATGCTGCAATTGTGCGCACCGGTTACTTGTTTAATTTGCCCGCAGTATTTATTACCCTTCTGGTCGGCAGCGTTTGTTACGTCGGTATCCGCCAATCGGCCTGGGTCAACGCACTGGTCGTCGCGGTCAAACTGATCGTGATTTTTCTGGTCATCATTATCGGTCTGAACTACGTAAACCCGAGCAACTGGCAACCATTTTTCCCAGAGCAAACCGGCCCGACCCAATTTGGCTGGGATGGCATGGTTCGTGCTGCGTCCATCATCTTTTTTGCATATATCGGGTTTGACGCGGTATCAACTGCGGCACAAGAAGCCAAAAATCCACAGCGCGATATGCCGATCGGTATTCTGGGTTCCTTGCTCATTTGTACAGTGCTGTACATTGCAGTCGCAGCGGTGCTCACCGGCATGGAAAGCTATACCAAACTAGGCACCGCAGAACCCGTAGTCACTGCTCTGTTGTCCTACCCTGAGCTGGGCTGGCTTCGCTGGATTGTGGAAATTGGAGCGATCGCCGGCCTGACCTCAGTCATTCTCGTTATGTTGTTGGCGCAGCCACGAATTTTTTACACCATGTCCCGCGACGGTCTGCTGCCTAAAGCACTGAGTAAGATCCATACCAAATACGCGACTCCACACGTCGCCACGGTAGTAACCGTCGTTTTGGCTACCGCGCTCGCAGCACTATTTCCCTTAGGTGTGCTTGGCGACTTAGTATCGATGGGCACGATTTTAGCCTTCATGACCGTGTGCATCGGCGTCATCGTATTGCGCAAAACACGTCCCGATCTGGTTCGTCCGTTCCGCGTACCGATGGTGTGGTTGATTGCGCCGCTTGGCGTGCTGAGTTGCGTATACCTGCTCAGCTTTATGGGCGCATTCAACTGGATCTTGCTCGGCGCCTGGACCAGCATCGGAATGCTGGTCTATTTTGCATACGGCTTCCGAAAAAGCCGTCTGCGTCAGTAGATTAATCTGCCTCGTCTGATTCGGCCGCCTCCAACCGGGCGGCCGACAGCTGTTTGCGCGTATCCGCACCCAATTGGCGCAATAGGTCAACTCGACGCAGCAAATTGCCTTTACCGCTGGATAGACGTTTAAGAACGCCTTCATGTGTATCGAGCGCACGTTTTAAATAATCGCCGACGCCGGTCAGGTCATTTTCCAGCATGACAAAACTATCGTGCAGGGCGCCGGCCTGGCGCGCTATTTCGGCCGCATTGGCGTTGCGGTCTTCCATCCGCCACAGGTGCGATACGGTGCGTAAGGTCGGTAGCAAAGTACTGGTACTGACTAGGGCGATATTTTTGTTCAATGCGAAATCGTGCAGCTGCTCATCTGCGCGCAGGGCTTCAATGTAGGCCGCTTCAATCGGCACAAACAGCAAGACAAAATCTAAGCTGCGAACGCCCGGCAACTGGCTGTAATCGCGCCGCGCCAAACCATCGATATGCCGACGCAAGGAATTGACATGCTCTTTGAGTTCGATCGCGCGCTCGCCCTCAGTCTCAGCGGTGCTCATGCGCTCATAGGCGGTCAGGCTGACTTTGGAGTCGATCACCAGATCTTTTTCATCGGGCAGATGCAAAATGACATCGGGCCGGGCCCGCCCACCATCATCTTGAGTAAAGGACTGCTGTACGTCGTAATTACGACCCTTGGTCAAACCGGACATCTCGAGCAGCCGCTCAAGCACTTGCTCACCCCACACACCCTGCGAACGGCTGTCGCCTTTTAGCGCTCGAGTGAGGTTCTTGGCTTCATCGCTGAGCTTCTGATTCAGCGAACTCAGGGACTGAATCTGCTGGATGATCGCCCCGCGCTCTTTCTGGTCCGACGCATGGGTGCGACCGACCAGGTCTTGAAATTCTTTGAGCTGTTCTTTCAGGGGCAACAATAGACCGCCGATTTGAGTCTGGCTCTGTTCCGCAAATTTAGCGCTACGCTCATCAAGAATTTGCTGACTCAGATTCTTAAAGGCCGCCTGAAATTGCTGCTCCATCTCTTTAAACATCTGGGTTTTTTCTGCGAAGGACTTAGCCTGCTCTTCAAGCCGCGCCTGCATGGCCGCCGCACTGGCGTGCGAGGTCGAGAGGCGCTCACGCAACTGATCAACTTCTTCTTCGGAATTGGCGCATTGGATCAGCAATGCGTCGCGCTCCGCCTGCAATCGGGCTACTGTCGGCCCACTGCGCGATTGTCCCCAACGTAGGGCCAGCATCGCGGTGATGCCCAATGCCGCTACGCCGAGGGTTAACCAAATCCAATCTTGCATAAGTCCGACCACCCGCTCGCTTCCAATCGATACGCCGATTGTAGCCGCTAGGACGTCTCAGTATCTAAGACCGGAGAGTAAGCGTTTAAGCGCCGGACTTCTTCGCCCAAGCCGTACACCAACCCGCCGAGGCCACTTCGTAACCCGGGAATAGTTGGCAAGGTCGGTAAGCCGCACCATTGGCGCCCTGAATAAACTGACAGTTGGCGCAGTTGCTACCGGCCACAAATTTGGCATGGGAGCTGGCCTTGGCATCCTCAACATAAAACAGCGCCTTAGCCGTCGCGTTCTCCAGGTTCAACCGTTTCAGCGCTTGAGCACGGGCCTGACTCGACCAGCTCATTAGCAACGGCGCGCTGAGCCCGGCCGCGACACCGGCCAGCAATAACCGGCGACGTCGGATATCCGTTGTTTCGATGTTTTCGCTCATTTGCCTGCTCCCTTCTATGATGTCGCCATTGTACTTTGCGCCCATGTCAACGAAATGTGCTTAATTGCGCTTAAATTGGTGATCAGAGCCCTCTGCTCAGTCCCGGAGCAGCCCATGAATGGATCTTGACGATGGAGTGCATCAATTTTCGTTAGAATCTGCGCATGAATAAGACCATTTATCAGCAAACGCCATTCACCGACAGCGCCCGGGCACTCATCGAAGCCTGTGCGTACTTTGCCGCGCAAGGCTGGACACCCGCTACCAGTAGCAATTTCTCCGTCCGCATGGACTCCGAGCACATTGCGATTACCGTTTCGGGCAAGGACAAAGGACGGCTGACCGAGGCAGACATTATGGTCGTTGATCGTAAGGGTAAGGCTGTGCAGACCGACCTGCGACCCTCTGCCGAGACCTTGCTGCACACCCAGATCTATGATCAATTCAGTGACGTGAACTGCGTATTGCACACGCATAGCCCGACTCAGACAATTAGCTCGCGCTTGTACGAGCCGCAAAAGCAAATCCGTTTAGAGGGCTACGAGCTGCTTAAAGCCTTCTCGGGAAACGCTACCCATGAAATGGCGGTGAACTTGCCAGTCTTTTCGAACTCTCAGGATATGCATGAGCTAGCCAAACGAGTTGCGCCGCATCTGACTGCAGGCCCGATATGGGGATATTTAATCGCCGGTCACGGTCTGTACGCCTGGGGTAAAAATATTGCCGAGGCCCGCAGGCACATCGAAGCGTTTGAGTTCCTACTGCACTGCGAGCTGGAATTGAGGAGATTACAGTCATGAGCCGAATTCGAATTTTTGCAGAAGACCATCCAGAAACCGTTGTTTTTGAATCGAACGATCAAAAGCGTGTTGCCAGCAAACTAGGCTCTGTGGGTGTGCGTTTTGAACAATGGCCGGTGGACAGTCAGTTAAAGCCCGGCACACCGCCGGCTGAAATCATCACTGCCTATCGCGAGCAGATTGATCAATTGATGGAGGAAGAAGGCTATACCACGGTCGATGTGGTCAGCCTGAACCATGATCACCCGCAAAAAACTGAAATGCGGCAGAAGTTCTTAAATGAGCACACCCACAGTGAAGATGAAGTTCGCTTTTTCGTGGGTGGTTCGGGCCTGTTCACCTTGCATATCGAGGGCAAGGTCTATGAAGTTTTATGTGAAGCTGGCGATCTGATCGGCGTACCTGACAATACCCGCCATTGGTTTGACATGGGGCCAGAACCCTACTTTATCGCTATCCGTCTGTTTACTAATCCCGATGGTTGGGTTGCTCAATTTACCGGCAGCGACATTGCCTCGCGATTCCCTCGTTATGAAAATGGCAAGGCAGTCTCGGCATGAGTTTTTTTAAGTTGCCAATCATTCTTACTGACATTGAGGGCACCACCAGTAGTATCGCCTTTGTAAAAGACGTCTTGTTTCCCTATGCCGCAAAGCATTTGCCCCGGTTTGTCGCCGAACGTGCAGAGGAACCGGAAGTGCGCCATTGGCTGGATATCATCAGTCGCGAACTGCAACAGACCCAGTTTGATCTTCCGCCGATTATCAACGTACTGCACGACTGGATAAAGCAGGATCGCAAACACACGGCGCTAAAAGCCCTGCAGGGCATGCTTTGGCTGAAAGGCTATAAAAACGAAGACTATCGCGCACATATTTATCCGGACGCACTGAATACGATGCAGAGTTGGCATGCGCAAGGCTATGCGATTTATGTGTATTCATCAGGCTCCGTAGAAGCGCAGAAACTCTTTTTTAAGTACAGCAGTGCCGGCGACCTGCTGAACCTGTTTTCCGGACACTTCGACACGCAAATCGGTAATAAGCGTGACCCGGCAAGCTACCTGGCGATCATTCACGAACTCGGCGAAAAGCCCAGCGAAATCATTTTTCTATCGGACATTGTCGAAGAATTAGACGCCGCCCGCGATGCCGGCATGCGAACCGTATTAGTTGATCGGCGCGAAGACTACCCGGTAGCGCGAAAAGATGCTGCGCTCAACGGTCACAACCGCGTCGAACGCTTCGATCAAATTCAACTGTAAATTATGACTTACTGTGACGCTGCTCTAGTACCGCACTGACATCGGTAAAGCTCAAGTCTTTTGACCGCAACAAAACCATCGTGTGATAGATCAGGTCGGCAGCTTCGGCAAGCAAGGCATCATCCTCTTCGACCACAGCGGCCAGAGCGGTTTCGACACCCTCTTCGCCAACTTTTTGTGCAATTTTAGTAATGCCGGCGGCAAATAATTTCTGGGTGTAACTACCGGCAACCGGAGTCGACTTGCGTTCGCAAATGACCGCGTCCAGCTGATGCACGAAACTAAAGGGCGCTTCCTCAAAACAGCTTTGTGTACCGAGATGACAGGTCGGACCATGCGGCTTGGCCTGCACCAACAACGCGTCTTTGTCGCAGTCAAAGCAAATCGACTTAAGCTGCAAATGATTGCCGCTGGTCTCGCCCTTTACCCATTGCTTGTTCCGTGACCGGCTAAAAAAAGTGACTTGGCCCGTT
>CBDUOG010000083.1:0-7234 GCA_965368785.1 uncultured Gammaproteobacteria bacterium
GCTCAGGCCTTCGATGCAGATCCGCAGGCTCTGGTGCTGGCGCAAGAAGCCATCCACGCGGGCGCCGATCTGTGGTTTAACGACGACCAGAAGAGTTTTTTGTATATGCCGTTTATGCATTCCGAGTCGGCGCTCATTCAGGAGCGCGGTCTGCAATTATTTTCGGCGAAGGGCCTGGAAAAGAACTATGCGTTCGCTCTGGCGCATCAGAAAATAATTGAGCGCTTTGGTCGTTTCCCACATCGCAATGCGCAACTCGGCCGCCACTCAAGCGCCGAAGAACTGGCGTTCTTACAAGAACCCGGCTCGTCTTTTTAAACTAAGCCGCGCTGCGCGCAAAATGCAGGCCGATGCCTAGGAAAATCAGCATGCCTACCCAGTGGTTTGCTAAAAACGCTCGAAAACACGCGGTTCTCTGACGGTCTCTGGCGACCCAGAATTGCCACAGGATGACCAATACCGCTGCCGCTAGTGCGTAATAGAAGAAAGCACCAAGCTGGGAGCGTCGCGCAAACAGCAGCATGGCCACTATGAAGCTGCTATACAGCACGCCTTGCGCGGCCAAGTCTGCATCGCCAAATAATATCGCGGTGGATTTAGCGCCTTCGCGCAGGTCGTCGTCACGATCAACCATGGCATACCAAGTGTCATAGCCCGTGGTCCACATCATGTTGGCGGCGAACAACAACCATGCCTCAGCAGGCGGCCAATTATTGGTCACCGCCGTGTAGGCCATCGGTATACCCCAACCAAATGAAAGTCCGAGCCAGACCTGCGGCAGGTAAGTGTGTCGTTTGAGGTACGGATAGGTCGCCGCTAACAACACCGCAGCAACGCTAAAATAAACCGTCAGCCAATTGGTCAAAAGTACCAATGCGAAAGCGATCAACATCAGCACAGCGAATAAAAGCAGCGCCTCTTTGCCGCTTATTTCGCCGGTCACCAGGGGCCGGTTTCGGGTTCGGCTGACATGGCTGTCCAGCCACTGATCCGCGTAGTCGTTGATTACGCAGCCCGCGGAGCGGGTTAGCCAAACCCCGAGGGTAAAAATGAGCAACAGATCGAGACGCGGGATGCCGCCGCTGGCCATCCACAAGGCCCACCAGGTGGGCCAAAGCAGCAGCAACCAGCCGATCGGCTTGTCGGCGCGAATCAGGCGCCAGAATGCCGGAATTCTTTGCCGCCAAGCGGGTAGATTCGGCTCAGCATCACGATCCGACATACTCAGCACTCAGGCCTCTATCTGCGATTCGGCGGTCTCGGCGATTGGTGCCGGCTGGCCTGGCGGAATCAAGGCGGTCACCGTCCATCCGGCTTTCGGCGCAAACGGCTCATTCTCAACTTTAAACTGCAGATGGCCTTTCTCATTAACCGCAAACAGCAGCACCGGCGTTTCAAAGAAACGCGCTTTGTAGTTTTCCAGGGTGTGCGTTTCGGTCAGCTTACTCGTTTTAATTTCCCAACCCGCATCCAGTAAGGCGTGCGCCTTACCGTAGGTAAATTCCGGACCCTCCAGCGACGGCACACTAAGCCTCGATGTATGAGCTTGTCGCGGCGCTTCACCGGCGCTGAGCAAACGTAAGCGAAGAACACGGTTTTTGCCGAATTCGGGTACATAACGCGCGGCCGCTAACACATTCATATCGCGTTGGGTCGACATCGCCAGCAGCCAACCCGTACCAACCAAATCGAGCGAGCGATCTGCGTGCTCAGATACTACATTGCCGTAAAACGTCTTCAGGCCTTCCATACGGGCGGCACGAATATCCGCCCAGTCCTCATCCGCGACTAATACGGTGAATCCTTGTTTATTAAGCGATGCGGCCATTGTCCGTGCAAAGCGGCAGGCACCGACCATCAAGATGCCCGTCGGCACCGCCTCGGCGACTCCAAGCCAACGGGCCAACGGACGCGCGGTAGCGCTCTGCACAACGACGGTGCCGATAATAATCAAAAAGGTCAGCGCAACCAGCGTGTGTGCACCGTCGATACCTTTGTCTTCCAGCTTGATCGCAAACAGCGCGGATACTGCAGCGGCAACAATACCGCGGGGCGCAATCCAGGCCAGCAAGCCTCGCTCACGCCAAGACAGCGGGCTGAACAACGTAGAGAAGAACACCGAAACAGGCCGCACAATAAACATTGCTACTAACAAAATCAGCGGTCCGGCGACCCATTCCTGCGGTGTCGGCCATTGCAGACGCGCGGCCAACATAATGAACAGCATCGAGATGAGCAGGGTAGATAAATGCTCTTTGAAGTCGAGAATATGATCAAAGTCGACGCCGCGCATATTGGCCAGCGCGATACCCATAACGGTAACCGTCAACAAGCCCGACTCGTGCGCCAGTGAGTTTGACAATGAGAACATTGCCAGCACCAACGCGAGCGCCGCGTAGTTTTGCAAATACTCCGGAATCCAATGGCGGCGAAGCGCCAACCACAGTGCCCCCGCAGAAGCCAAACCCAGGCCGGTGCCAACGCCGACGACCGCCATGAAGACATTAATTCCGTCGTTTTGGTCGCCAATCAGCAACGCCTCAAAGGCCAGAACGGCAAATAAGGCACCAATCGGATCAATAATGATGCCTTCCCAGCGCAGCGTCTGAGCAATTTGCGCGGTTGGCCGCACCGCGCGCAACATCGGGATGATTACCGTCGGGCCGGTCACGCAAGTCAGTGCGCCAAACAAGATGGAAATCGGCCAGGACAAACCCGCGATGTAATAAGCAGCTGCAGCCATACCGGCGGCGGTAATAATCGCGCCTACGGTAACGAGTAATAAAATAGCCGGAGCCAGACCTTTGATTTCGCGATAGCGCAGGGTGAGGCTGCCTTCAAACAAAATAATCGCTACGCCGAGTGATACCAGCGGAAACAACATTTCGCCGAACAGTTCGTCGGGATTGAATACGTTGAAGACCGGGCCTAATAAAATACCCGAGAGCAACAAGAACAAGATCGCGGGCAGTTTGACCCGCCACGCTACCCACTGGCAGATAAAGCCCAGCGTTAACAATCCGGCAAAAAAGAGTCCTAAGTCCACAATCACCTCTAACGATCAAATAGTCGGCTGCGTTGCCCAGCGCGATAGTAGCAAACCTGTAGCGCTACTTAGGCGTTTTGCCCCGACCTAAACCCATTTGCAAAAACATGCCAATCAATATGCCCAGCGCAGCAACCAAGGCCAGTAAAACAATCAACGGCATTTGCGCATGCCAGAATAAAACTGAAACCTGCGCGGGACCGGAATTCTGGAACAACACGACCGCCAGCACCGCGGTAATCAGTAGAGCCAAGATCAGCTTAATTTGCTTCATGGTTTGATCCTATTTGATCGGGTGAGAATTCACCGGCCGGGTGGGCCGGTGTATCAGCTTATTTGCCCAACTCTATCTCACGCTCGATACCGTCTTCCATATAACGCACGCGAATCAGGATCGGGGCGCGGTCTTTGCCTTCGCAGCGCAGCGCCACTTGGGCCTCGGAGCCATCGGCCTGCAGGCGGCGCAGCGCCTCTAAATTGACGTCAAATTTGCTTTGACCGACCAATCCACGGGCCTTGGATCCGAATCCCTCTTTGGGTAAGCGGACTGCCAAGGTGCGCGTTGAATCCACGCCATCCCAAAGGACCACGGTTTCTTTGAAAGCGGCGTTGACTTTCGCCGTCGCATTAATTCGATCTTGCTTACCGAGACACCCGGATACCATCAAATCTTCCAGACTCGACGCCTCGACCGGCTTGTAATCCAAGGTGCCGCAGGCAGCTAAGGATACGGCGAGCACTAACAATAAAACGTTACGCATAAAAACTCCACGCGAAGGGGTTGCACAATATAAATTTTCGGGTATGTTTGTGCAATACTAATTTACAGCGGCAAATCATATATTTAGGCCTTGTTCATGTCTCCAGAAGTGACTCAAAATGACTCCGATAAAGCAATGATCGAGCGGACGAAACGTGAGCAGGCGCTTTTGGGTGAGTTGCGCGTACTGTTTTCGGCGACGCGCGCTCATATCTCGGCTGTTAAACGCAGCACGGGCATCAGCGCCGCCTTGCTTTGGGCTCTGCACGAAATAATCCATGAGGATGGAATCAGCATGGGGGACCTGGCGACGCGGCTTCGGGTTCACCCCACCACGGCAAGCAACCTGTGCAGTCGACTACGGAAACGAGGCTTAGTGCTCAGCACGCCCTGGCACCAAGACCGCCGCATACTGCGCTTAAGCGCCACCGACAAGGGCCGACAGCTCCACGCCGAATCGCCGGAACCCAGGCGCGGCGTGTTACCCGCGGTCGTGACAGCGCTTTCGGATGCCAAGCTCGAGCGAGCCATTAGAGTACTCGCCGGACTCAGGGCTGAAGTGACTAAGCTGGGCTATGCCGCTGAGCCCGACAAGCCCGTTGGTCGGCGTTAGTCGATTATTGCTTCGTTAGTGACATATTCGAGGAAGTTGGCGTAATTTGGCGCCAATTAAAACATCGCGCAATTTCCGGCCAGCTAGGGTAAATTGAATCAGCGCGCCGTCGGCGCCCTAGGGTGTTCTTCATCTATTTTGAAAACAGGGGGTTTTCATGAGTGAGTTACCGAGTGAACTGTTGAATAGTATTTTTACCAGCCTTGCCGCAGTCGGCATTTTGCTGGTGGCGTGGTTAGTCGGTTTGGCTGCGCGATTTTTAGCATTGCGACTATTTCGAGCGATCAAGCTCAATACGCGCCTAGTGTCGCTGACCGCTGAAGTCAGCGGTGCTGAGCACGAAGACAAGCGTGATTACGAACGCCTGCTCTCCAGCGTGGTGTTTTGGGTGGTGATGTTCCTGGGTGTCATCGGCTTGTTTAATGTACTTAAGCTTGATGCATTAGCCGCGCCATTTTCAGCCATGGTCTCCAGCGTTACCCAATATCTGCCGCGCCTGGCCGCCGGCGTCATCCTGCTGGCTGCCGCCTGGGTATTAGCAACGGTTGTTCGCAAGATTGCCAACACCTTGCTGGAGAAGACCCGGCTTGACGACAAACTGTCAAAAGCCGCCGAAGTGGAGCCGATATCGAACACGCTGGCCAATGTGCTGTATTGGTTTGTTCTGCTTCTGTTTGTTCCGGCGATTGTCGGCGCATTTCAGATTGAAGGCTTAATGCGTCCGTTAGATGAAATGATGATTCAGTTGCTCGCTGCCCTGCCCAATGTGATTGCCGCATTGTTTATCGGCAGCATCGGTTGGTTGATTGCCCGCGTGCTGCGCGGACTGACCACCAACTTACTGGCATCAACCGGTATCGATAAGTTCAGCGCGACGGCCGGCCTGAGCGATAAGGTCAAGATCTCGCTGCTCAGCGGCACCATCGTCTTTATTGTGGTGTTTGTTCCGGCGCTGATCGCGGCCTTGGAAGCGCTCAACATAGCGGCGATTTCGCAGCCGGCATCCGAAATGTTGGCGATGTTCTTCAATGCGGTGCCGAACATTCTGGCGGCTGCGTTGATTTTGGCGATTAGCTGGTTTGTGGGTCGATTTGTAACCGGTTTGCTGGCCACCTTGCTGCATAGCGTGGGCGCCGATGCGCTACCAGAGAAAATTGGTGCATCCGAAATGTTCAAGCAGACCAAGCTGTCAGCTGCGGCAGGCGGCATTGCCCTGTTCTTTATTATGTTGTTTGCTACGGTTGAAGCCGCTAATCGACTGGAGTTTTCCGGAGTCAGTGAGCTGATTGGTTCGTTGATCGCATTTGGCGGCAAGGTGCTGCTGGGCGCGTTAATCATCACGCTGGGCTACTGGATTTCGCGTCTGGTCTCCGGCGCTATCCGAAAGGCCGGCGGTGCATCGTCCGAGCTGATCGCCAGTGCGGTGCAATTTGCAATCGTTTCACTCATTTTCGCGATGGGTCTGACCGCCATGGGTGTGGCTGATGACATCGTGCAACTGGCCTTCGGTTTGCTATTTGGTGCCTTTGCAGTGGCTTTTGCCATCGCCTTTGGTATCGGCGGCCGCGATTCAGCAGCGCGCATCGCAGCGCACTGGACCGATAAGTTCCTCGGCAAGTAAGCCAGATCGCGTTAAAATCAATGCAACAACTTATTCGGCCCCTTCATCGGGGCCGACTTTTTGGAGAGTGCGATGGGCAACGGTCAAGGTTCTGCCGGCAATGTGATTGCGGCGTTATGCAGTTTATTTATTCCCGGCTTGGGTCAGTTGGTGCAAGGGCGAATTCTGTGGGCGCTGTTCTGGTTTGTGTTCGCCGGAATCCTGTGGTTGGTGACCTTCACCCTGGGCGGCTGGATCGGCAATCTGCTGGCCTGCATTCACGCGGCCTGGTACAAGCCCAGAGCGTAGATACAGCGCAAATTAACTCGGCAAATTGCCTTATTCGTGCGACAATCAGCGCCCGCAAAAGCCAAGCTTCTGGCCTAGCGGCACTAAGCAATTAATGCGCGCCCGTAGCTCAGCTGGTCGAGTGGCGAGCGCTCAGAATAATCTTCCGAGGGATTCTGCTCGCCACAAGGGCGAGACAGGGACGTCGAGGGGTCGATTTAGGAGCGTCTTGAAACATCCGGTGGATGTTTCTGCTCCGAAATCGGGTGAGGCATGGATGCCGATCGAAAAACCACCAGGGATGGTTTTAGCAGTACGAAAATTTAATGCGCGCCCGTAACTCAGCTGGTCGAGTGGCGAGCGCTCAGAATCATCTACCGAGGGATTCTGCTCGCCACGAGGGCGAGACAGGGACGTCGAGCGGATGATGCTCCAGGGATGGAATACCCCTGAAGCGAAAAATTGGAATGAAACACCCACCATGGATGGTTGCTTGCTGTACTGACAATTTAATGCGCGCCCGTAGCTCAGCCGGATAGAGTAGTGGCTTCCGAAGCCATTGGTCGGGGGTTCGAATCCCTCCGGGCGCGCCAACGAACATGTAGAACAGGATCGAGTGGTCCCCCAAGCGATTAATGGCAGAACTCCCACTAATCGATGGGTTTTCGCAAGTTTTCCCACTTATCGCTGTGTTATTTGCGAGTTTCCCACTAATCGCTTCGTATTTTCCCGCCTTCCGCCTATGCCGAGCAATTACGAAAAAAGTCAGTTACATTAATCACGGACCCTAAAGCAAACCGCTACTGAAGACGGGGGGACGTCGCGCACCCAACATCTTCGACTTCGTCCACACGCATCGGGCGCATTAGTCACTGGTACCCGTTCTTTGGGCGCGCCAACGTACATGTAGAACAGGATCGAGCGCCC
>CBDUOG010000084.1:0-7114 GCA_965368785.1 uncultured Gammaproteobacteria bacterium
TTGCCGGACAAAAGTGACAAGAATACGCGTCAAGGGTATTGGGGGACTGCGAAAAACTCGGTGCGTCACGAAGCGCTAAGGAGTGCGAGGCATTTTTCTGATGATTTTGAGCTAGACCCAAAATAGAGCAGAGACGAAAGCAGATTCCCGCCTTCGCGGGAATGACGTAATTGGGTATTCGCTGGCATAACACAGCCTTATCGTTGATGGAGAAACCGAGTCCCTTCACATTGCTGAAATTGTCTGTTCGGGCGCTTATTAATGCCTTAAGCACAACAAACTTGCCGGATTTGATTGGAGTCAATTAAGGCTTCGCGCTACCCTTCATGCTGTTAACCTATAAGGCGAATGCTCCGTTTTCGCCGCCCAGATACTTAACCTGTGGGGAAGCAAAATGTCATCGAGTAACGTCGAAAAGCCTGAAAAAGGCCCGGTATTGCAAGACTGGCGTCCGGAAGACGCACAATTCTGGTCGGAATCCGGCAGTCGGGTCGCCAGCCGCAATCTGTGGATATCCATTCCCGCCTTACTTCTGGCTTTTGCCATCTGGATGGTTTTCTCTGCGGTGGTGGTTAGTCTCAACAAGATTGGCTTCGTCTTTTCAACCGATCAGCTGTTCTGGCTAACCGCATTGCCGGGGCTGTCCGGGGCGACATTTCGAATTTTCTACTCGTTTATGGTGCCGATTTTCGGTGGCCGTCGTTGGACCGCGCTATCAACGGCTACCTTGCTGATTCCGGCGATCTGGATGGGCTTTGCAGTGCAAGACCCGGGCACACCGTTCTGGCATTTCGCGGCGATCGCTCTGCTGTGTGGTTTCGGCGGTGGCAACTTCGCCTCCTCAATGTCGAATATTTCCTTCTTCTACCCCAAAGCCAAACAAGGCTACGCGCTGGGCATGAATGCCGGATTGGGTAACTTAGGAGTCTCGGTCACCCAATTCACCGTGCCTTTAGTTATCTCCGCGGCAATCTTCGGTGCTGTTGGCGGAGCGGGTCAGGCGGTTATCGGCGCCGATGGTGTCGCTACCGGTCAGACGATCTATCTGCAAAACGCAGGTTTTATCTGGGTGCCGTTTCTAGTGATCTGCGTTTTTGCCGCGTGGTTCGGCATGAACGATCTGGCCAGTGCGCGTTCATCATTCTCTGAGCAGTCGAGTATTTTTAAACGCAAACACAATTGGCTGATGTGTTGGTTGTATGTCGGCACCTTTGGTTCGTTTATTGGTTACTCGGCCGGTTTTCCGATGCTGATCAAAACACAGTTTCCGGAAATCAACGCATTGTCTTATGCGTTTCTGGGGCCGTTTGTTGGCGCTTTGGCGCGGCCGATCGGTGGTTGGCTGTCAGATAAAACCGGCGGCGCTGCGCTGACCTTATGGACCTTTATTGTGATGATTGGTGGTGTGTTGGGTGTGTTACACTTTTTGCCCAGCAATGGCGAAGGCGGTAACTTCTATGGTTTTCTCGCATGCTTCCTGCTCTTGTTCGTGGCGACTGGCGTAGGCAACGCGTCAACGTTCCGGATGATCCCGATCATTTTTCGTACGTTGCACGAGCGCTGGAACGCAAAGGGCACCGATGTGCAGAAAACTGCGTCAACCCGTCAAGCAGGCATCGAATCGGCGGCAGTTATCGGTTTCAGTTCGGCCCTAGCTGCATACGGTGGCTTCTTTATTCCCAAGAGCTACGGAACATCGATCGCGCTGACCGGCGGTCCGGAAGCGGCGCTCTATGGATTCATCGCGTTTTACGTGACCTGCGTGGCGATGACCTGGTGGTGGTATTCACGCAAAAACGCCGAAGTGCCTTGCTGATTGATGCACGCACAAACGCCCGAATATTTGAATTGAGGTAGGCAAGATGAGTTACTTTCTGGATCGACTGAATTTCCTGAAGCCGGCTGCGGAGAATTTCTCCGAGGATCACGGCGTAACTAAGAGCGAAGACCGCAGCTGGGAGAATGGTTATCGAGGCCGTTGGCAGCACGATAAGATCGTGCGTTCAACCCACGGCGTGAACTGTACCGGCTCGTGCAGTTGGAAAATTTACGTCAAGAATGGTTTGGTGACCTGGGAAACCCAGCAGACCGATTACCCACGTACCCGTCCTGATCTGCCGAATCATGAGCCGCGTGGCTGTCCGCGCGGCGCAAGCTATTCGTGGTACCTGTACAGCGCCAATCGACTGAAGTATCCGTTGGTGCGCGGTGCACTGATTCGCCTGTGGCGCGAAGCACGCATGAGTAAATCGCCGGTGGATGCCTGGGCTTCCATCGTTGAAGACAAAGACAAGGCGAAGTCCTATAAGACCAAGCGCGGCATGGGTGGCTTTGTGCGCGTGCATTGGGAGGAGGCGAACGAGATTATCGCCGCAGCCAACCTGTACACGACCAAGCAATATGGACCGGACCGGGTCATCGGCTTTTCGCCGATTCCCGCGATGTCGATGGTTTCCTATGCAGCCGGCGCGCGCTATCTGTCGCTGCTTGGCGGCGCCTGCTTGAGCTTTTACGACTGGTACTGCGATTTGCCGCCGTCCAGCCCACAGGTATGGGGCGAACAAACGGACGTGCCTGAGTCTGCGGACTGGTACAACTCCAAATTTATAATTGCCTGGGGTTCAAACGTTCCACAGACACGTACGCCGGACGCTCACTTTTTTACCGAAGCGCGTTACAACGGAACAAAAACCGTTGCCGTTACTCCGGACTATTCCGAAGTTGCCAAGCTGACCGATGTGTGGCTGCATCCGAAACAAGGTACGGATGCCGCGTTAGCCTTCGCTTTCGGCCACGTCATTTTGCAGAAATACCATATCGAAGAGCCGTCGGCGTACTTTATTGATTACTGCCGCCAGTACACCGATATGCCATTGCTGGTGCGTTTGGAGAAACGCGCCGATGGTCGCCTGGTGCCGGAACGTTTCCTGCGCGCTAGCGATCTGGGTGGTCTGGGCGAATCGAATAATCCGGAGTGGAAAACTCTGGCGTTTGATGAAAACACCAATCAAGTGACCGTACCAAATGGCTCGGTCGGTTTCCGCTGGGGCGAGCAAGGCAAGTGGAATATCGAAGAGAAATCCAGCAGCGGTGCGGCAACTAAGTTGCGCCTGAGCTTCAAAGATTTCAACGACGGAATCGCCTCGGTTAGCTACCCGTACTTCGGTGGCGTAGAGCATGAGAAATGGTCGTCCAACAAAATCGAGGACATTCTTGACCGCAATATCCCAGTCAAGAAAATTCAACTGGCCGATGGTAAGGAGTGGATGGTTGCCACCGTCTACGACTTGTTGCTCGCTCAATACGGTATTGATCGTGGCTTTGGCGGCGGCAACGTAACCAAGAGCTTCGATGAAAACGTGCCGGGCACACCGGCATGGCAGGAACGCATTACCGGCGTACCGCGCGATCAAGTAATCGAAATCGCCACTGAGTTTGCGCGCAATGCGCACAAGACCAAAGGCAAGTCGATGATTATCGTCGGCGCGGCGATGAATCACTGGTATCACAATGACATGAACTACCGCGGCTTGATCAATATGCTGGTCATGTGCGGTTGCGTGGGTCAAAGCGGTGGTGGCTGGGCGCATTATGTCGGCCAGGAAAAGCTGCGCCCGCAGTCCGGCTGGTTGCCGCTCGCGTTTGGTTTGGACTGGAGCCGTCCGCCGCGTCAGATGAATGGCACCAGTTTCTTCTACTTCAACTCGGATCAATGGCGTTACGAAAAATTGGGCGTCGAAGAAATTCTGTCGCCATTGGCGGATCCGAAGAAGTATCAAGGATCCCTTGCCGACTTCAACTTGCGTGCGATACGTATGGGCTGGCTGCCCAGCGCTCCGCAATTGAACTGCAATCCGTTCAGCGTAACCAAGGCCGCTGCCGCAGCCAATCAGGAAGTCGTGTCTTACGCGGTTGATCAATTTAAGTCCGGTCAATTGGACTTCGCGTACGCTGATCCGGACTCGCCGCAGAATTACCCGCGCAATCTATTTATCTGGCGCTCAAACCTGCTTGGCTCCTCCGGAAAGGGCCATGAGTACATGCTCAAGCATTTGCTCGGTACCAAGAATGGTTTGCAGGGCAAAGACCTGGGTCAGCGCGGAGCGCAGAAACCGCAAGAGGTCAAATGGCACGACGAAGCGCCGGAAGGCAAACTCGATCTGCTGGTGACTTTGGATTTCCGTATGTGCACCACGGCGTTGTATTCCGATGTCGTTCTGCCAACTGCAACGTGGTATGAAAAGAACGATCTAAACACATCGGATATGCATCCGTTTATTCACCCGCTGTCTAAAGCGGTTGACCCGGCATGGGAAGCACGTAGCGACTGGGACATTTTCAAAGGCATCGCCAAAACCGTCAGCGCCTTAGCGCCGGGTGTTTTGGGTGTCGAAAAAGATTTGGTGTTGGTGCCCACCTTGCACGACACACCGAACGAGCTGGCCATGCCGTTTGATGTGAAGGACTGGAAAAAAGGTGAGTGCGAACCGATTCCGGGCAAAACCATGCCGTCAATGGCCGTAGTCGAACGCGACTATCCGAATCTGTATAAGAAGTTTACGTCGCTTGGTCCGATTCTCGACAAAGTTGGCAACTGGGGCAAAGGCCTGGTTTGGGACACCAATGACGAAATCGAATTCCTGGGCGATCTGAACTATCGGGTGACCGAGGCCGGTGTCAGTCAGGGCCGACCGAAAATTGAGACGGCGATTGATGCCGCAGAAGTCATTCTGCATCTGGCGCCGGAAACCAATGGTCATGTTGCGGTTAAGGCATGGGATGCACTGGGTAAGTTCACCGGTCGCGAACACACCCATCTGGCGAAAGGCAAGGAGCACGAAGCGATTCGCTTCCGCGATGTGCAGGCGCAACCGCGCAAGATTATTTCGTCGCCGGTCTGGTCTGGTCTGGAAGACGAGCATGTGAGTTACAACGCCTGCTACACCAACGTGCATGAACTCATTCCGTTCCGCACGCTGACCGGTCGCCAACAGTTCTATCAGGACCACGAATGGATGCGCGATTTTGGTGAAGGTTTTATGGGCTACCGCCCGCCGATTAGTACCAAAACAATTGCGCCGATTTTGGGCAAGAAACCCAATGGTCAGAAAGAAATCGTACTCAACTGGATTACGCCGCATCAAAAATGGGGTATCCATAGTACCTACAGCGACAACTTGCTGATGCAGACCTTGTCGCGTGGTGGCCCGATTGTCTGGTTATCTGAAGACGATGCAAAAGAAGCAGGCATCGCCGACAACGACTGGATCGAGCTGTTCAACGTTAACGGCGCCATCGCGGCCCGCGCGGTGGTCAGCCAGCGTGTGAACCCGGGTATTGCGATGATGTACCACGCGCAGGAGCGAATCATTAACGTGCCGGGTTCAGAGGTGACCGAAACCCGCGGCGGTATCCATAACTCGGTGACTCGCGTGGTGGTCAAGCCGACCCACATGATCGGCGGCTACGCGCAGTTGAGTTACGGGTTTAACTACTACGGTACCGTCGGTACCAATCGCGATGAATTTGTGATCGTAAGACGAATGAATAAGATCGACTGGCTGGATGGCGAAGCCCCGGCGACCGTGCAAGAGGAGTCCGTGTAATGAAGGTTCGTGCTCAAATCGCAATGGTATTGAATTTGGACAAGTGCATTGGTTGCCATGTCTGTTCAATTACCTGCAAAAACGTTTGGACTTCGCGCGAGGGTGTGGAATACGCCTGGTTCAACAATGTTGAAACCAAGCCCGGCATCGGCTACCCGAAAGAATGGGAAAACCAGGAAAAGTGGAATGGTGGCTGGGTCCGCAACAAGAACGGCAAGCTGACACCCAAAGCAGGCGGACGTTTCCGTTTGCTGGCGAAAATATTCGCAAATCCGGATCTGCCGCAGATCGATGATTATTACGAGCCGTTCGATTTTGACTATCACCATTTGCATGAAGCGCCGGATAGCAAGCATCAGCCGACCGCGCGTCCTCGTTCCCTGTTGACCGGTGAGCGCATGCAGAAGATTCACTGGGGTCCGAACTGGGAAGAAATTCTCGGCACCGAATTTGCTAAGCGCTCAAAAGACAGCAACTTTGAAGGACTGCAGAAAGAAATCTATGGCGATTTCGAAAAGACCTTCATGATGTACCTGCCACGTCTGTGCGAGCACTGCCTGAATCCGGCCTGCGTCGCCTCGTGTCCGTCGGGCGCGATCTACAAGCGTGAAGAAGATGGCATTGTCTTGATTGATCAGGACAAGTGCCGCGGCTGGCGTATGTGTGTCAGCGGCTGCCCGTACAAGAAGATTTATTACAACTGGAAAACCGGTAAGTCTGAGAAATGTATTTTCTGCTATCCGCGCATTGAAGCCGGCGAACCGACTGTTTGCTCGGAAACCTGCGTCGGTCGAATTCGCTACTTAGGCGTGATGTTGTATGACGCGGATCGAATCGCCGAAGCGGCATCGGTACCCAGCGAGAAAGATCTATATCAGGCGCATCTGGATATTTTCCTGGATCCCAACGATCCAGCGGTTATTGAGGCGGCGCGTAAAGAAGGCATTCCGGAAAACTGGATGGAAGCAGCGCGCATGTCGCCGGTGTACAAGATGGCGATTGACTGGAAGCTGGCTCTGCCGCTGCATCCGGAATACCGCACCTTGCCAATGGTGTGGTACATCCCACCGCTATCGCCGATTCAAAATGCATCTGATCGTGGACGCATGGGCAAAAACGGCGAAATTCCGGATGTAAAGAGCTTGCGTATCCCGGTTCGCTATCTGGCGAACTTGTTGACCGCTGGCGATGAAAAACCGGTGATTACCGCGCTGGAGCGCATGCTGGCCATGCGTGCATGGCGTCGGTCACGCAATGTCGATGGTGTCGAAGATACCGAAGTGCTCAATCAGGTTGGACTGAATGTCAGTCAGGCCGAAGAAATGTACCGGTACTTAGCGATTGCCAATTATGAAGATCGCTTTGTGGTGCCATCGGCGCATCGTGAATATGCCAACGATGCTTTCGGTGAGCGCGGTGGTTGCGGCTTTACGTTTGGTAATGGCTGCTCGGGTAGCAGCGGTGAAGTACTGTTTGGCGGTAAGAAACAAACGGTCTATCAAGTACCG
>CBDUOG010000085.1:0-7098 GCA_965368785.1 uncultured Gammaproteobacteria bacterium
CGCAACTGCGCTCAATGGCTTCGGCCAAAAGCTCCGGGTCGCGCAGCAGCAGGCCCTGCGCGTTCTTATCGAGCCAGTCAAAAAAAACGCGGTCGCCGATCGCCCCGTATTTAATCACTTCGGCAAAACCTGAGCGTAGTTCGCGTTCGGGCAGCGTGCTGAGGGTGTCGGTGTCGGCAATGACCGCGCTGGGCTGATGAAAAGCGCCAACCAGATTTTTACCTTCGGGCAAATCGATCGCGGTTTTTCCACCGACCGAGGAATCCACCATCGCCAACAAAGTGGTGGGTATTTGCACCAGGCGAATTCCGCGCATCCAGGTGGCTGCGGCAAACCCGGCCAGATCGCCGACCACGCCTCCGCCCAGGGCGATTACCGTTGCATCGCGATTGGCGCTCATTGCACCGAGCGCATGAATAATTTCGGTATAGCGGCGAAAGTTTTTTTCCTGCTCGCCCGCCGGTAGGGTAATCACGCCTACGGTTTTGTCGGCGAGCGCTTCTTCGATAGGCGTCCAGTAATACTTGGCGATATTTCGATCGCTGAGTACAAATGCATGACGACCCGGTGCCAATGCGGCGAGCGCTTGGGGATTTTTTAACAGACCGCTGCCGATCTGTATCGGGTAGCGTCGCTTGCCTAATTCAACGCTGAGTTCACGCATGCTCATCGGTCCTTGCGTTGACAAAAGGCAGCGCTTCGCGGCTGAGCAGCTCAATCAGTTGTTCCGACGAAAGGCGCTGGGCATCAACGCTCAAATGAGCGGTCGCGCAATATAAGTGCTGTCGATTCTCACGCATGCGTTCTAATGTCTCTATCCAGTTCGGGTTTTGCAACAGGGGCCGGCTCTGATCGCCACTCAGGCGTCGCACCTGTTCGGCCACGCTAACATCCAGATGCACCACAAAGGCGCGCTCGCGCATAATTTTCCGGTTCGCTTCTAGCAAGATTGCGCCGGCACCGCTGGCGACTATTTGACCCTTTGCAGCCAGCGTTTGGCTAAGCGCATGACGTTCATATTCGCGAAAACATTCCTCACCCTCATCGGCGAAGAGCTGCGTGGCGGTACGGCCGCTATTGGCCTGAATGCGTTGATCCAGATCGACCACCGGCCAGCCCCAGCTCGTGCTGAGCAGAGCAGCCAATGCGCTTTTGCCAGCGCCGGTCGGGCCGATTAACAGGATGTTTGCTGCAGGCGTCATGGCGGTGATGCTAGCCTAGAGCGTCGCTGATGCCTAATGCCTGAAGCCATTCATGCCTGAAACCATACTAATCGCCGGTGCGGGATCTTTGGGTCTGGAATTCGCACGGCTGCGCGCAAGCCCCGCAAGTCAGGTGCTGGCGCTGCGCCGATCGGAAAAGCCCGACCCGCCGTACTGCCATTTTGTCGCTGCCGATTTGATCAGTGGCGCGGGGCTTGAGGCCTTGCCGTCACAGGTTGATTTGTTGCTGTTTTGCCCCAGCCCGGATCGCCGTGAGCCGCGAGCCTACGAGCAGATTTTTATCGATGGCCTGAACCGTTTGCGCGATAAGGTGCAAGCAAAGCGCAGCTTATTTGTCTCTTCAACAGCGGTGTATGGCGAAGACAGCGGACAGTGGGTGGATGAATTATGCGCAGAAAACCCCAACGCATTTAATGGCGAAATATTGCTGCGCGCCGAATCCAATGTGCTGCTGGATTCGGCCACAACGGTGGCGCGTTTATCGGGTTTGGTGAAGTCTGCCAATGGTCGCATCCTGCAGAAAGCCTGCGGCTCTGAGCCCGGAACCCGGCGCTGGACCAATCGAATACATGTGCTCGACGCGGCGCTGGCGCTGAGTCATTTGGCCGATTTAAGTGCGTTTGAACCGGTTTATTGTGTGAGCGATAACCGGCCGGTACGTGAATTCGAAATGCTCGATGAAATCCGCGAATACCGTGGATTGCCTAAGCTCGGAGCGGCACCTGACAGCGTTGAAAGCGGCAAGCGCGTGTGCAATCGGCGTTTGCGTAGCAGCGGTTGGGAACCGCGATTTGCCGACTTTCGGGCAATTTACTGTTGACCGTGCCGCAGCTGGCTGCGAACGACACGGCGCTGTGCATCCAGCTCAATAATCCAATCTGCGCGCGCCGGTACCTGCTCTAACACTAATTGGCTGACCCGCTGAAAATACAAAATAAATTCTTCAACCTGAGCTTGCGTCATTGCCGAGCGGGTCGGGTTGAGCGCCTGCAAGCTTTGCTCTTGTTGCCAGCGCCATTGGCGAACCTGCGCAAAGCCCGGGCCCTGCAACAAGATCAGCCGGTCGAAGAGTTGCCATAACGGCGCGTACCCGGCCAGGGCATGATTGCAATAACGTCGCCATACTTGATCGGCATCTTTATCGCGCTCCAGTGAATTCACCGCTTCGGCCAATTCGCTGTCTGCTTGCGGCGTGGTGCCTAAAAACCAGCCTTCGAAAAAAATCAGACCTGCCGCACGGCTTACATGCCGCCATTGCGGCAGCGCTAAACGCTCGTCGGCTATTTTATCGAACACCGGAATACTGGCTGCTCCGCGCTTGAGCGCATCAAGCGTACGTATGGCCAGCTCAATGTCATGGGTGCCCGGCGGCCCGCGTGTGGCTAATAGAGGATGGATCTGCCGGGCAAGTGCCGTGCGCTCTGGCCGGGTTAAATAGAAATCGTCGATCGACACGGCGACCGCATTGATCCCGTCTTCACCTGCGCGTGCGCATAGTTGCGCGCTCAACGTTGATTTTCCTGTGCCTTGCAGGCCGCTAATGGCAATAATAGGGCAGGCGCCGGGTACGCCTCGGGCGTACTGGTAGATGGATTCGACAAATTCAGCGTCGTAGCCGTGCATGTAAAATTGACGTTGATCATGGGCCGTTACGGCCGGGCGATCACAATAATGCTTTAACAGGAGAAAGTCGCGTGAACGATTTGTACCACGAAGCGCTGGCCCAATTCACTGAGCTATTTGCCGAAGCCAAGCAGTCCGGTGATCCGGATGCGACGGCGATGAGCGTAGCAACCGCCGATGCCAACGGCCGGCCGACGGTGCGCACCGTGTTGTTGAAGCAATTTGATGAGCGCGGCTTTGTGTTTTTTACTAATTTCAATTCGCGCAAAGGCCGGCAACTCAAACAGAATCCATACGCTGCGCTACTGTTTATGTGGAAACAACTGCGCAATCAAGTTCAAGTGAAAATCGAAGGCGCGATTGAGCCGGTGACCACTGCCGAAGCCGATGCCTACTTCGCCACGCGACCGCGCGCCAGCCAGATCGGTGCCTGGGCTTCGCTGCAATCTGAAGT
This sequence comes from uncultured Gammaproteobacteria bacterium, assembly GCA_965368785.1. Taxonomy (GTDB): domain Bacteria; phylum Pseudomonadota; class Gammaproteobacteria; order Xanthomonadales; family Xanthomonadaceae; genus Silanimonas. Next base: position 3,301 of record CBDUOG010000085.1, read on the forward strand.
GCTGCCTTCGCGCGAGGTGTTTGACCAGCGTTACGCCGAGTGTGAAGCGAAGTTTGCCGATGGCCCGGTTCCCAGGCCCGAGCATTGGTCCGGTTTCCGGGTCGTGCCGGAACGCATTGAATTCTGGTTTGGCGCGCAATTTCGATTGCACGATCGTCAGGTGTACACGCACGAGAAGGGCGGCTGGCAAAAACATTTGTTGTACCCTTAAGCGATGAGCAAAACCCACGGTCCGCAACGCATTGTCTGCCTCACCGAAGAGCCGACTGAAACCCTGTACGCGATCGGTGAATCGCAACGCATTGTGGGCATATCCGGTTTCACTGTGAGGCCGGCGGTTGCGCGCAGAGAAAAACCCAAAGTCAGCGCATTTACTTCGGCCAAAATTGATCAGATCATGGCTTTGCAGCCGGACTTCGTAATTGGTTTTTCCGACATTCAAGCCGATATTGCCGCCGATCTTATTCGCCGCGGTGTGGAAGTGTGGATCAGTAACCACCGCAGCGTTGACGGCATTCTCGATTACATCCGGCGTCTGGGTGCCTTGGTCGGTGCAGCAGAAAAGGCCAAGGTCTATGCGGATCAGCTGGAGCAGTCGGTGCAAAGAATCGGCGAGCAGGCGCAGCAGTTCAGCCATAGGCCGCGCGTGTATTTTGAGGAATGGGATGAGCCGCGTATCAGCGGTATCCAATGGGTCGCTGAGCTCGTGCGGATTGCCGGCGGTGACGATATTTTTCCCGAACTGGCCGCGCAATCATTAGCGAAGCATCGAATACTGGCTGATGATCAAGCCATTATTGAACGCGATCCGCAGATTGTTTTCGGGTCGTGGTGTGGCAAAAAGTTTCGACCCGACCGCGTTGCCAAACGCGCGGGTTGGCAATCGGTTGCTGCGGTTCGTGACGAGCAGTTGTTCGAGATTAAATCGCCGCTTATTTTGCAGCCCGGCCCTGCCGCGCTCAGCGCGGGCTTAGCGCAGATCGCCAAACATATTGCGCAATGGCAAGAACGCTAGCAGGGCTTGCTGCCGCAAAATTCCTGGCGGAACCGAACCCGCAATACGTCACCGTCACTGGTGGTGATATCGGCTTCGATGTCGAGTGTCTCCGGCGGATTAATCCGGATTTCACCGAGGTAATAAACGGCATCTTGTTCGCGCACTTCGCGCATCACCACGGTTTGCCGCTGGCCGTTTAGATTGGTTGCAGCAACGATCATGGTAGCGTTAACGCTTTCGCTACTGCCGGCCTCACCGCGGCGTGCCGCAATGTTCAGCAGAACGCGGTTTTCCGAACGAATAATGCCCATCTGTTTAGCCACTTCGGGGGTGAGTAGCATGGTGGGCATAGCGCTGTAATAAACGGTCGTATCACCCGACTGCACGGAGTTTTGCGCATGAATCAGGCCGGCGATCAGGCATAAGCCGAGGGCGGAAATGATGAGCTTTATGGAATTCATAGCGCGCTCCTTTCTGCGGGATAGGGCGATGCCTTGCAGCATCTGTATTGCTTACTCAAGTGCTTTCATCATTGGCTTGCGACAACTCGGCACCTCGTACACGTGCAGCGTGAATCGCTTTTCGCATCACGCCAACAAAGTCGCTCTGTTCTAAAGACTGTAACGCAGCAAAGGTAGTTCCGTTAGGACTGGTCACTTTTTTACGCAATGTTGCTGCATCGTCAGCGGTTTCGGTGAGCATGCGTGCCGCGCCCATGATGGTTTGCAGGCTCAGCACCCGTGCAGCCTCTGCTGGAAGGCCCTCGGCGATTGCGGCGTGTTGCATCGCTTCGGCCAGTAAGAAGATATACGCCGGGCCACTGCCGGAAACTGCGGTGACCGCGTCCATCAAGGCTTCGTCGTCAATCCACACCGTTTTTCCGGCGCTGGATAATATGTGTTCAGATTGCTCGCGTTGTGCGAGCGTGCAGCGCGAGTTCGCGAACAAGGCGGTGACCCCGGCACCGAGCATGGCCGGCGTGTTGGGCATGGTGCGAACAACGCGTTGGCCGCCACCGAGCCAGCGGTTAATTTGCTCGCTGGTGATGCCGGCCGCGATGGAAATAACCAACGGCTGATTGTTTTGCGCCAGCGCACTGAGCTCCGTGCAAACCGCGCGCAGCACTTGCGGCTTAACCGCCAACACCCAGATATGTGCCCGTTCAGCCGCCGCCACATTTTCGGCAAACGCATTCACCGCGTAGTCGCGCGTGAGCGATTCACGGCCTTCGGCCATGGGTTCCGATACGCTGATGTCCTGAGCATTGCTGCCCGAGTGGATCAGGCCGGCAATCAGGCTGCGCGCCATATTGCCGCCGCCAATAAAACAAATTCGTGGGTTCACGTAGCATCCTTCGGGTTGCGGGGGCCAAACAGCGCGGTGCCGATGCGCACTAAGCTGGAGCCTTCTTCGATGGCGATGGCAAAATCGTCGCTCATGCCCATCGACAGCGTATCAAGTTCGGCATAGCGTGTTTTCAGCGTGTCAAAGAGTTTGCGTAAGCGTTTAAAGCTGGCGCGGTTTAACTCGGGGTTGTCGTGCGGGGCGGGAATAGCCATCAATCCGCGCAATTTCAAATGCTTGGATCGAGCGATTTCATCGGCCAGGGTGTCAATTTCATCCGGGCGACAGCCTGATTTGCTGTCTTCATCATCGATATTTACCTGAATCAGCACGTTGAGCGGGGCGCGATTGTGCGTGCGAAAGCGGTGCAGCGCTTTGACCAGTTTGACCCGATCCAGCGAGTGTAGCCAGTCAAAATGTTCGGCTACTTCCTTACATTTATTCGACTGCAGCGGGCCGATCATGTGCCAAATCAGGTTCGGGTCGGCTAGCTCGGTTTGCTTGGCGATCGCCTCTTGCACGTAATTCTCGCCAAATTCACGTTGGCCCAGCGCGGCCATCTGCGCGATGGCGCCGGTCGGCTGCAGCTTGGACACGGCTAAAAGCCGCGGAACTGGCCGATTTGCGCCTTGTGCTGCGTTTTCAATAGCTTGAAGCGCTTTGTGATAGTTTTGGTCGAGCACTTAAATTTACGTCTCAGGGCTTTGGCTGGCGTTATACTGCCTTGAACGGCCTCATCTGACCACACACACGCGTCACCGGACTTTTTGGAGATTTGCATGGATATCGCGGAACTACTGGCATTTTCGGTTAAAAACAAGGCATCTGACCTTCATCTGTCGGCTGGTCTGCCACCGATGATCCGCGTCGATGGCGATGTCCGCCGCATTAATATTCCGGCCTTGGATCATAAGCAGGTGCATTCGCTGGTGTACGACATCATGTCCGACAAGCAGCGTCGCGACTATGAAGAGTTCCTGGAAACCGACTTTTCCTTCGAAATCCCCGGTTTGGCGCGTTTTCGCGTCAATGCCTTTAACCAACAACGCGGTGCCGGTGCGGTGTTCCGTACCATTCCGTCGGAAATCTTATCGCTGGATGATTTGGGCTGCCCGAAAATCTTCCAGGAAGTGATTGATCAACCGCAGGGCCTGATTCTGGTCACCGGGCCGACCGGCTCGGGTAAATCGACGACATTGGCCGGCATGATCGATCACATCAACAAACGCGAATACGCACACGTGTTGACCATTGAAGATCCGATCGAGTTTGTGCATACATCGCAGAAGTGTTTGATCAATCAGCGCGAAGTGCATCGCGATACCCATGGCTTTAACGAGGCATTGCGCTCGGCACTGCGTGAGGACCCTGACTATGTGCTGGTCGGCGAGTTGCGCGATTTAGAAACCATCCGGTTGGCGCTCACTGCGGCGGAAACCGGTCACCTGGTGTTTGGT